>DKAX01000243.1:9844-22371 GCA_002450975.1 Proteobacteria bacterium UBA6915 | reverse complement strand
CCATGTGAAAGTAGGACACTGCCAGGCTCTTAAATCTAAAAACCCTCAGGAATCCCTGAGGGTTTTTTTTTGTCGTTCAAAAAGTTTATAGTGCTTTATTGAAGTTATTTTTCCATAGGGATATTTATTAAAACGAATGCGCATATCGAATTCCAATACTGTTAAATCTTCTGTGGATGAGCTGGTACTAGGAATGGATTCAGTTCATCAGGAAACCGTACGTAAGTTTATTGACCAGATAACAGTGCTATTGCCCGAAAAACAGGTCTTAGATGCTATAAGGATTAATATCATTTTGGCTGGGTTGCATGTATCCGTACAAATCATTTTGGCCAATTTTCTGTCCAGACTACCGGAAGACAAAGTAGATTCATTGGAGCATATTGGCGGTTCCCAGGTAACATCATTAGCAAACAAAATCCGCCAAATACGCGCATTGGCATTTTCTAGTACTGCCCTGCATAAACAGACACAGGAGAGTGAGCTGGAGCTTGTTCGCCGCTATCTCCTTTCGTTCATTGATGATATATCTGTTTTACTCGTAATACTGTCGGAGAAACTCTATTTGTTACGCGTTTCCAAGGATGAGCCGGAATCGATAAAACGAGAATTAGGTCAGGAAATACTAAAAATCTATGCCCCACTAGCGAACAGATTAGGTTTAGCGCAACTTAAATGGGAGATGGAGGACTTGGCGTTTCGATTTGTAAATCCCGGAGTATACAAGGATATTGCAAGCAAATTGGATCTTCGTCGAGTCGAGCGTGAAGTTTACATTCACAAGGTTGTCGACCTGCTGCAATCCAAACTTGCTGAGCACGGTTTTAAGTTCAAAATAAGTGGCCGTCCAAAGCACATATACAGTATTTGGCGCAAGATGTATCGAAAGCATATCGGTTTTGAAGATCTGTTTGATATTCATGCTGTCCGAGTTTTGGTGGAGAGCGTCGAAGACTGCTATAAAACATTAAGCGTTATCCACGAGATTTGGAACCCAATACGTGAAGAATATGATGACTACATTGCGAGACCGAAAAGCAATAATTATCAGTCATTGCATACGGCAGTATATGGCCCGGAGGGCCAGGTAGTTGAAGTTCAGATAAGAACCTTCGAGATGCACGAACATGCCGAGCTAGGCGTAGCGGCTCACTGGCGATATAAAGAAGGAGAGCAGGCAGGGAAGGGTTTGGAAGAGAAAATAAATAGGCTTCGTAGCGTTATGCAGGGGGGGGGCGATTCGGATTCCGGAATGCTTGAAAAGGTGGAAGGGCAGCTGTTTTCAGACCGAGTCTTTGTTTTTACACCAAAAGGTAAGTTGTTTGATTTGCCGAAGGGCTCTACGCCCTTGGATTTTGCATATGAGGTGCATACTGAAGTTGGTCACCATACTAGGGGGGCGAAAGTAAATTCTCATATCGTTCCTCTTACCTATGAGCTAAAGACTGGAGATATGGTGGAGGTGCTAACCTCCGATAAAATGACGCCGAGCAGGGATTGGATGAGCCCAGTACGCGGGTATTTAGTGACAAGCAAAGCGATCGCTAAAGTCAGGCAATGGTTTAATCAAAGTGACAACGAAGTTTTACAGCAGGCCGGCCGACAATTGTTCGAGAAGGAGTTACGTAAGCGAGAAGGAGGCAAGTCCATCAATATGGAGCATATTGCGCGGTCGGCCGGATATAAAAGTGTTGACCTGATGATGTTGGCGATTGGTAAAGGGCAAATCACTGTTACCCAGTTGCTTTCAGCTTGGCAAAGACCGGATTTTGACGATCAAGGTGATACACTAAATCAACCTCGTATTGGCCGAGTCCATACTAAAGAGGGCGGGGTCAAGGTCATGGGTGTGGGGGGGTTAATGACTCATATGGCGGGTTGTTGTAAACCAGTGCCGTATGAAAATATAGTAGGATTTATAACTCGTGGTAGTGGAGTGACAATACATAAAGATACTTGCGAAAACATCAATGCCCTGGATGAGGATGATAAAAAACGTTTGATTGCAGTCGAATGGACGGGTGATACGAATAGTGTATATCCGGTTGATATTATGGTCTCAGCATACGATAGACATGGATTGTTAAGGGATATTACGATGTTTTTGGCAGGTGAGAAGATCAATGTAACCGCCGTAAGTACGGTAAGTGATCATCCGACCAATGAGGCGCATATGCGAATAACAATAGAGGTAAAAAGTAAGGCGCAATTAAATGATGTCTTGCAAAAGATTGCGTCAATAAAGAATGTCTATAAAGTAAGTCGATAAGAATAACCTGGTTCAGGTCCGGATTCGCAACCTATCAGTTCGAACAAAAGTGACCTGAACCAAGTAAATATATTCCTGACCTATAAAATTATTTTTTTCGTGCGGCTGTGCGAGTGCCGGCAGCTTTTTTCTTGGGGGAGGTGACCCGAGATTTTACTGACTTGGCACGGGTACCGCTCCCCTTTTTCGCAACAGACTTTTTCTTCGCAGTCTTTTTGCGGGAAACTACCTTTTTCTTTACAGATACACGTTTTTTAGGAGAGGCCTTTTTACGGGCTGCCGCCTTTTTCTTACGTACCGGGCTCTTTTTTACACCAGTACTGGCTTTTTTACGCACAGATGTGCGTTTTTTTGCTGTCTTCTTTTTGCTTACTGAAGACTTTTTTCTCTTTACTACCATGTCTAGTACTCCTCTTGATATGTGATTCGAATTAACTATCGACCACAAAAAAATAATTCTTTAGAAAAAATAAAAACTTCGCTGCCAAAGTTACCGAATCGGTAGCGAACAATCGCCTAATGGTGGAAAAATACAGTCCCAAAAATCGCTATGACATTAGTGAGCTGTAGCATCTCTCGTTTAGATATAAATCATTAAAAAACAAATAGATAACTTCTGTTTCGGGTTCGGGTAATTTATAAATTGTGTTTCAAGTTAATCTTTCTTCTAATTAATCCGCTATTTAAAACATTGGTTATTAAAGTTACCCACTAGTATCTATATAGAGAGGCTAGAAAGTGGACAAGCAGGCACTGACAAAGAAGCAGTTATTGAAGAGGCGTGTCCTAGATGACATTAAAAGGTTCGAAACTGTACTGGGGGCGGAAACGACTATAGAAGGTACGTTCAAATCTAATGTGAGTTCCGCAATCAATGGGCGTGTACTAGGGGACTGTATAGTAAAGAAAGGGTTTATGTTGGGGGAGACGGGTTATTGTTCAGGAAATATTGTTGCGGAGTTCGTCATTATAGCCGGTACGGTCGATGGTGATGTGCTTGCGTCTGTGAAGCTCGAAATTTTACATGGCGCGCAAATCCGAGGCAATATCCAGGCTCCCATTGTTGCTATTGCAGAAGGTGCTGTAATTAAGGGAGAAATCAAGATGTCACAGGTGGCATCTGTTACACGGTTCGTCGAAAAACGCAAGAGATAGGCTATCCATTTGTTTTGAATAGACAGTTACCTATATGGCTGCATTTTGGAGCGAGAGGAATTTAATAAATAAGTTTTATTGTTCGCTTCAGTTTACTCGGTAGATTACCGCTAATTAGCTAAAGACTCTGGAAAAAAATGTGTACAGGAGTTGATTGCTATGAAAGCGGTTAAATTGAAGGTAGGTGCATTTTCCTTGTTATTGAGTACTGCTACACAGGCCTATGAGATACCCTTAGAGGGTACAGTGGGGCAGGAGCTGTGTTATAGCTACGCTATGATTGGATTTGATTCGGTCATTAATTCACGGTTGGGTGTCCCAGCAGAACATGCGTTAGATCTCTCTCGTAATCCGGCGACCCGAAATTATGAAACCAGTACATATAATACGGGTATGTTGAAGACGATTTTGGGCGCTTACCTTTGGGATAATACCCCTCATAGCTACGCAATTAAGGTATTTTTCGATTGTGCAACCACCACAGACCAGCAGTTAAAAAGAGCGACAGTCGATTACAACTGAATAACTTTTGGATTTACTAAAACGGGGCTATTGGCCCCTTTTTGTTAAATATTTCTCGATCTTGCTGTTTTTAAACGCATTTTTCCACTAAATTACTTCAGCCTTAGCGTCCGTTTTCTGCTATACTCCCCACCTTTTAGAGTAATAACCCCGTGTTTTTTGGGACTGGGCAATAATAGGGGCAGGCTTTGCGGATATTATTTTTCCTTCATGATGTAACGCCAATCTTCTGATAAGAAAGTGTTTTATGATAGAAAAGAAAAAAAGTTTTACGCGTGACGAATTATTAAGTTGTGGCCGGGGTGAATTGTTTGGTCCGGGTAATGCACAATTACCGTTGCCACCGATGTTGATGTTTGATCGCATCGTCAATATCAGCGAAACAGGCGGTGCCCATGGCAAGGGTGAAATCATCGCGGAATTGGACATCAGTCCAAATTTGTGGTTTTTCGATTGTCATTTTCAGGGTGACCCTGTCATGCCAGGGTGTTTAGGTCTTGACGCCATGTGGCAGTTAGTGGGTTTTTATTTGGGTTGGTTGGGCGGCCCTGGTCATGGTCGAGCCCTAGGATCCGGAGAAGTTAAATTTACCGGCCAGGTGACACCAGCCAATAAGTTGGTGAGGTACCGGATTAATATTAAGCGCGTTATTATGCGCAAATTAACCATGGGGATTGCAGATGCAATTCTTGAGGTTGATGGTAAAGAAATATACAGCGCTAGTGATTTGCGCGTCGGTTTGTTTACTACCACAGATAACTTTTAGAAGGGGTTTTTTTTGAAACGGGTAGTCGTTACTGGTTTGGGGATTGTTTCCAGTATCGGAAATAATCGACAAGAGGTGTTGGATTCGCTGCGAAATGCGAGTTCAGGGATCAGTTTTAGCCAGGAATATGCCGATCTGGGGTTTCGCTCACACGTAGTAGGCGATATTAAGATAGACACCGAAGCCATGATTGACCGGAAATTACGCCGGTTTATGGGAGATGCGGCAGCCTTCAATTATATTGCTATGCAAGAGGCAATTCGTGACGCAGGATTGACCGATGAATTGGTTTCGCAACCTAGATCAGGCCTGATTGTCGGTTCGGGTGGGGCCTCAACCGCCAATACCATCGCTTCAGCGGATATTTTGCGTAGTAAGGGGGCGAAGAAGGTCGGGCCATATATGGTGCCCCGCGTAATGGGGAGCACGACTTCCGCCAATCTGGCAACGGCATTCAAAATCAAGGGCGTCAATTATTCTATAAGCTCTGCGTGTTCCACCAGTGCTCATTGCGTTGGCAATGCCTACGAGCTCATTCAAATGGGCAAGCAGGATATTATTTTTGCCGGTGGCGGTGAGGAAATACACTGGGGCATGACTGTAATCTTTGATTCCATGGGGGCACTCTCCTCCAATTATAACGATCGTCCTGCTATTGCTTCTCGCGCCTATGATGCAGAGCGCGATGGATTTGTTATTTCCGGAGGCGGCGGGTTATTGGTATTGGAAGAGTTGGAGCATGCCAAGCGACGCGGCGCTCGAATCTTAGCAGAAGTGGTTGGTTATGGTGCAACTTCCGATGGTTTCGATATGGTCCAACCCTCCGGTGAGGGGGCTGTCAGATGTATGCAGCAGGCGTTGTCGACAGTAGATGGCTCCGTGGACTACATCAATGCGCATGGAACCAGCACTCCCGTCGGTGATACCCGTGAACTGCAGGCCGTTCGCGAGGTCTTTGGCGACAAAATTCCCCATATCAGTTCAACAAAATCGCTGACTGGCCACGCCTTGGGTGCTGCGGGGGTAAATGAAGCGATTTATACCCTGTTGATGATGGAAAATGATTTCATCTGTAAGTCGGCCCATATCGACAAGCTTGACCCGGAAGCAGATGGCGTACCTATCGTTCGTGACAGGATCGATAACGCCGGTCTGAATATCGCCTTGTCAAATAGTTTTGGCTTTGGCGGAACCAACGCCTGCTTGGTGTTTCAGCGCTACAAGGGTTGATTAAAAAATTCGTTTAGCTAATCAAGGCGCAGTGGCCACAACTACTGCGCCTTTTTTAGTTGTAATGGTTACTCTGTTTGAGAAGGTGCCAATGGAAATCACACTGTTAAAACAGATTCTCAGTTGTCGCACAGCTCCATTTCGTGAAATGTATGTAGATCGCCTGGTTTGCGAGCTGTTCGATCAAGGGCGTGTACCCTATTGCCACGACGACATTGGCAATATCATTGTCGGCGCGGATTCTGTTAAAAACTACCGGAATATCCTCTCCAAACGTGCAGATGAACCGTTGCGGGTTTTCATCGCACACATGGATCACCCCGGTTTTCACGGCACCAAATGGCTGGATCAAAGGCGTTTGCAGGTGCGTTGGTTAGGGGGGGCACCGATAAAGTATGTCAATGGGACTAAGGTCTGGCTTGATGATGGCGATGGCGGACATTGGTCCGGAACCTTGACTCAGGTTGAACACAATAAAAACCGTACGACCTTGGCAAAGGCGGTAGTGCGCGTGAATGTTTTATTTGACAAAAAACCACCTGCTTCCCGGTTGTTCGGCGGATTTGATTTTCGCGCGCCTGTTTGGCGTAGAGGAAAGAGACTCTACGCCAGAGTTATTGATGACTTGGTTGGCGTTTACGCCGTCGTAAAAACGGCCCTGGAACTTTATAAAAAACGTCAGGGTGATATACCGTTTCTGGCCTTGCTGACGCGAGGGGAAGAGGTCGGCTTTGTCGGAGCGGTTGGCCATTTCCAGTCGGGATTACTACAGGCAGCACGACGTCCGGTATTGTGCGTCAGCTTGGAGGCTTCGCGTACTTTGCCCGGCGCCGATTTTGGCAAAGGGCCGGTGTTACGCCAAGGGGATCGCCGGACTATTTTTCATGCCGGCGGTATGAAAATGCTTGAAGACATTGCGCAGACTGTTATTCCTGGCCGATTTCAAAAGCGGGTGATGGACGGTGGTGCCTGTGAGGCCACTGCGGCCACCGTTTTTGGGCTGCCTACTATCGGAATTACACTACCCTTGGGCAACTACCATAATCAGGGATTTGAAGGAGGCGACGATTGTAAGCGGATTAGCGGACCGGCTCCGGAGTTTGTCCATCTGGATGACGTGGCAGGTTACGTCACTCTTTGTCAGGCATTGGTACATGAGAAATTGCCTTGGTCGGATCCCTGGAGTAAAACGCGTAGCCAATTGGGAAAAAATTTTACAAAATATCAACGCTATCTATAAAGGGGGGAGTGCATGCTGGTTATTAAATACATGCATATGACGTTCGCCATCGTCACTGTTGTCGGATTTGTGGTAAGGGGGGTATGGATGATCCGGAATTCTCCGCGTTTACAAAAACGTTGGGTGAAAATCGTACCGCATATTAATGATACCTTGTTGTTGGTTACCGCTATTGTGCTTGCTGTGGGAGTTGGACAGTATCCCGTTAGCCATGACTGGTTGACGGTAAAAGTAGTGGCCCTGCTGATCTATATTTTTTTGGGTACTGTGGCCTTGAAGCGGGGGCGTACTATGGCCATGCGGGTCTCCGCATGGATTGGGGCGTTGGCGACGGTGCTATTTATTTTCTCCGTTGCCTTTACGCGTACGCCTGCTGGTGTGTTTGCTTATCTGGGATAGCTTATCGACTGCCGGCGGCGAGCGCGAGATTGATTAGGCGCTGAATAAATTGTTCGTAGGTCAAGCCCGACTTGATTGCAGCGTGGCTGCAGTCTTCGTCTCGCGCAATGCCGGGATTGGGGTTGGCTTCCAGGACATAAAGTTTACCGTTGTCTGTCAGGCGCAGATCGATCCGTGCATAGCCGTTCATGGCGAGGATACGGTAGGTACGTTTGCATAACTGCGTTATTTTCTCTAGAAGTCCGTTAGCTAGTGGCAGCGCAAAGCGGTATTCGATTCCCCAGCGGTCCCGATAGTTTTTGTCCCATTTGACCTTATACGTTGCCATGCGTGGCATATCTTGTTGTACCTTCTTAAAAATCAGTTCTCGAAAAGGTAACACCTGAAGACGTTTGTTCCCCAGAACGGTGATGTAGAGTTCTCTACCGGAGATATACTGTTCGGCTATGGCGTGACTTTGTGTGGTGCGATGAATGATTTCCACGCGTTCGCGTAATTGTTGTTCGTTTTCCACATAGGAGGCCTGGGCGATACCGACCGAGCCCTCTTCAGTCAGGGATTTGACGATCATGGGATAGGGCAGTTTGCGTAATCGTTTGTGCGGTTGGTCTTTGTAAAACACCTCAAAATCAGGTACATGGATATGGTGAAAGCTCAGCAACTTTTTTGACAAGGCCTTGTCTTTGGCCAGCATCAATCCT
This sequence comes from Proteobacteria bacterium UBA6915, assembly GCA_002450975.1. Lineage (GTDB taxonomy): Bacteria > Pseudomonadota > Gammaproteobacteria > UBA6915 > UBA6915 > UBA6915. The sequence continues at coordinate 14,089 of DKAX01000243.1, read as the reverse complement.
TTGGGGTTGCAGCCAGTATAGGGTAGCGCGATCATTTCCAGGTAGCTTGCGACGTAATAATCGAACCGGCTGTTGCCGGCAAACTCCTCCAACAGGTTAAAAGCGGCGTGGGGTTTCCATTGTTCGGCGGTCTCGCGCAATGTAGTGAGATCGTCGTGAATACCGATAACCTTGACGTCGTGTCCCAGGCTTATCAAGGCTTGTTTAACATCAAATTCCGTTTCGTACTTGGCGTAACGAGGGTCTTTTTCTCCACTCAGGTCGGCTGGAGGTACCAAATCCCAATGTACCAGCAATATGATGCGCAGGGTTTTCATAACAAAATATTAAATCTACCGCTTTGCAAGTAATTCATCGTCAACATGGTAACACAGGCGACCAGTTGAAGTTTGAGATCTTCGGTTTGATCAGCTATATGCAGGTCCAACTGATCGCACCTTTGGATCATGTCCTTTAGTACCTGATCTATTCGGTAGCGGTATTCGGCCGACCAACGCGAGACAATGGCTACAACTTCACGTCGTTGCGATTTGATATAAAGGGATGCCTTGATATTGGTTTTGTATCTGCTGTCGTTAGAAAAAAGGCGTAACAAATCTCGGTCGTAGAATTCGGGTCGGTTTCCGCGATAGTAGGCTTGTTTTTTCTCATAATATTGTCGCAATGTGATTTTCAATTGGCTGACTGGGGAGCTGAATTTTCGGTTTATGATGCGCGGGCTGGTTTTACCAATGTGTTGCATCAATTGATCTACATATTTCAGTTTTTTCAGCGCAGGCCAGCCGGCATATCGGCTTTGCCACTGGGAATCGGGTTGCAGCCAGACGGCGAAGGTCTCGGCCCAATCTTCGTGAGGGTGACTCTGTGCATACCAGTTATCCAAGTGGGTAACGAAACGTCGACTGTAGGGTTTGGGGAGATACGCGGTTGGATAGGGTTGCGACGGTCGACCGAAATGTGTTTGCCATTGTCGCAGACGATGTACCCGGTAGGCATTCACCAGGGCATGGGCAGTTTCATGCCGCATGAGTTTCATGCACCACTCAATATTGCCGCCTTCCACTTCGAGCATCATCTCGTTTTCCAGGCGCTTCAGGCGGGGGTGTGCTAGAAAGAAAGGGATGGCAAAGCCGGGTATGCCATCGGGGCAAAACCATTCATCGGACAGCCAGGTGTGAGGCATGAATTGAATCCCTCTGGCCTGGAGTTCAGTGCGTAATTGCTGTAAACAACCCTCCAGTTCGGTCCCTTGGATGTTCACTCGTAAATCACAGATACGGCAGTCCAGAAGCTGTTCTTTCGGTAGATTTGACCAAGGCAGTTCACTCGGGCTTGGCTGTCGTGACATGTCGAATCATTTCCCGCTGGTAGTGCATAGAAAAAAGAATGGATTACTCGAGTTTGTGGTTCGACTTAAGATTTGGTTCATCAGTTCGCTATAAAAAGACAGGTTGAGTTTTACATTGCAGGCTATAGTTAACTTTAGTAAAAATAAGCAGTTTTTCGCAAAGATTTCTGTTTTAGGCAGCGAAATCGCGAAAATTTTATGGAAAAGAGTGCACGGGCTCAATAAGGCGGTATATGACGGTTAAACAGTTTTCTAGGTTCGTTAATTTATTGATATTAAATGGATTAATGTTGTTTTGGCAGGCCCCGGCGCTAGCCCAGGGCGACGATGTCAGCGCCCTTTGTCGTCAAATCGCCAACAAACTCGCCAGCGTTGACCTGCGCGACTGCCTGGACGTCAACTTGATCAATACTGGTGCATATTCTGTGGAAAACAAACCGTTGGTTGTAAAGGAGTATCCACCACTGCCAGGTCGGACGCCGATGGGTAGGGTTTTGCTCCTGGGGGGGATTCACGGTGATGAGTATTCGTCGATCAGCGTGGTTTTTAAGTGGTTACGAATCCTGGAGGAGCACCATTCAGGTATGTTCCATTGGCGCGTAGCGCCCCTGGTCAATCCGGATGGTTTGCTGCGTGGAAAATCACAGCGTATGAATGCCAACGGTGTGGATTTAAATCGCAATTTTCCAACGCCCAATTGGCATGTGGAGGCGGTCAATTATTGGGTCAATCAGACCTATCGCAGCCCACGTCGTTACCCGGGTCCGGCGCCGTTAAGTGAGCCGGAGAGTCTGTGGTTGTTCAAAGAGATCGAGAGCTTTAAACCGGATGTGATTGTCTCTGTGCACGCGCCACACGGTGTTGTGGATTTTGACGGGCCCCACGAGGCGCCCAAGCGCCTTGGGCAGCTCCATTTGAAGCTTCTGGGGACCTATCCCGGTTCACTGGGCAATTATGCCGGTTTGCTCAAAGGTATGCCGGTATTGACTATCGAGCTGGATCGCGCAGGTATTATGCCCACCCGTTATGAGATACGTGATATTTGGGGAGACATGATTCGTTGGCTGCGCAAGAATCTCAATAAAAATACCGTCTATTCCCCCCAGGCGGATCAGTTGCCTGAGGCCTCTTGAGTCACCGCGGATCGGTCACCATGTAGCCTGAGTCCGGTGCACACTAAAAAACCTGTATTTACCTCTACCTCTACGCCTGTTGAGGCTCTCTTGTTAGAATACGCCAATGTCCAATTTTGAAATTATCCGCCTGCTGGCCGATGGCCGATTCTATTCCGGTGAGGAATTGGGGCGTACTCTGGGGATTAGCCGTAGCGCGGTGTGGAAGCAGGTGCAGGGGTTGGCCGCGTGTGGCGTCGATATTTTTTCCGTACGTGGCAAAGGCTATCGTCTGGCACAACCCATCGAGCTGTTGGATAGCGCCTGTATGCTTGCCGCTATGCCTGCCGGCAGCAGACGCATGTTGCACAAACTGGAAACTCACTTGTCTCTACCGTCCACGAACCAGTATTTAATGGATTATCGGTCGCAGGTGCGCATGCCGGTGGCCTGTCTGGCGGAGCATCAAAGTCAGGGACGCGGTCGCAGGGGACGGCGTTGGGTATCACCCTTCGGGGGCAATCTATACCTTTCTCTCTTGTGGCCGTTAGGCGAAGATATCGCTGCCGTTGGCGGTATCAGTCTGGTTGTGGCGGTTGCCCTGATGGAGACTTTGCAGGAACTGGGGGTAAGCGATGTCGGTATCAAATGGCCCAATGACATCCTTTGGCGCGGATGTAAGCTGGCAGGTATTTTGCTAGAACTCGCGGGGGAATCCAGTGGGGGCATGCGTTGTATTATCGGTATCGGCATGAATATCCGCATGCCCGACAATGCTACCGGGGGCATCGATCAGGAGTGGGCTGACCTGGAAACCGTTTTGGCCCGACCTGTCAATCGCAATCAATTGGCGGCGGTGTTGTTGCATCACTTATTGGCTGCCCTGGATAGATTCAAGCAACAAGGCCTGAGCGATGTGTTACCACAATGGCGCAGTCATGATATTTGTGCGGGACAGCGTGTCATTATACAGGCCGGGTCGCAGGCGATCGAAGGACGCGCCCAGGGAGTGGATGAGAGTGGTGCTCTCCTGCTATTGGCCGATGATGGTCAGGTACGGCGCTTTCACAGTGGCGAAGTCAGTTTGCGCACCGCCAATAGACGCCCGGCGGATGTTTAGGCCATGTTGTTTTTGATCGATGCCGGTAATACCCGCCTGAAATGGGCGACTTGGCAGGATGGCGCGGTGTCTGGTAGTGGGGCGGTACTGTGGCAGGATCAGGTCGCTTTGGAAGGTTTGCCGGCCCAGTGGCGAGCTTTGGGTAGACCGCAGCGGGCCATTGTTATTAACGTAGGGGGCCGGGAGCGGGAGCTGCTGATTCGCAAATGGCTGACGGACTGTTGGCATGTGCCGGTGGTGGTGTTGAATACCTCTGCCGCAGCCGGCGGAGTTTCCAATGGCTATTTGCATCCAGCGAAACTGGGGATCGATCGTTGGGCCGCGCTGGTGGCAGTGCGGCAACGCTATGATGAATCGGCTATTATTGTAGACTGTGGCAGCGCAGTTACCCTGGATGCCTTAACTGCTGACGGCAGGCATCTTGGGGGAGTAATTTTTCCCGGAATAGGGCTGATGGTGAAATCACTGCTGGAAAACACGCACGCAATTAAAAGTGTCGACTTAGATCGATTGGGCGCCAATGAGCTATTTGCCCGCGATACCGTGGCTGGCGTTCAGGCTGGCGTACGTTTTGCTGTGGTCGGTGCGGTGGATCGAATTTCGGCAGAATATGAGCGCAGGGTTGCGACGGGCGCGACACGATGGGTGATTACCGGTGGTGATGC
>DKAX01000243.1:0-9830 GCA_002450975.1 Proteobacteria bacterium UBA6915 | reverse complement strand
CCGCCCCTCAATATCGGTGCGCAGCCGCAGGCTTCCCCGCAGGATCACCCAGAACCAGCTAGCAAAGACCACGCAGGCCACGAGCAACCGCCTGTAACGCCTGCTGCTCCGGTCAAGGAAGCGGAGTCACCCGTTAAGTCGGTAAAACCGGAGACTAAGGCCAAGGTGAAGGCTGCCGTTAAGGAGCCGGCAAAGGTTGAAAGCGAGCGTCCGTGCTATACCATAGGCGCCTTTACCTCATTGAATACGGCTAATAGGGCTGCTGCCTGGCTGAGCGAGCGGGGTGTCCCGGTTAAACCGCGCAGGGCTCAGGAGAAAGAACCCTCAGGATATTGGGTGTATATTCCGCCGGTCAAGACTGCCGCCGCCGCCGGACGCATCTCCGATCGTTTGCGTCGTAACAAGGTCGAGCATTTCGTCATGACCAAGGGTGAGAATAAAAACGCCATTTCTCTCGGCGTGTTTCGATCTGAGGCCTCGGCAGACAAAATCAAGGCCAGTGTCACGGCAAAGGGATTTACCGGTGTCGTGGTGGAACGCCAGTTCCGCGGTGTCGATCGTTTCTGGCTGGATGTTGACCATAGTCAAGGCAAGCCGGTACCCGAAACAACCATGCAGGCCTTCAATGCCCGCTTTCGCCGCGCTCAGCAGGAGCCGGTCGCCTGTAAATGATTGCCTTTTCGCCGCCCATCGCCTATCATTACGGCCCTTCCCAATGCTGGCGTAGCTCAGTCGGTAGAGCAGCTGACTTGTAATCAGCAGGTCGCGGGTTCAACTCCTGTCGCCAGCTCCATTTTCCCTGTTACAAACGAGAGGCGCCTGCCTGTCGTTTGTCTTTGCCTCATACTCCGATCGCCTGTACATTCTCGTTGGTAACCTCCTGGCTGATATAGTTATTCTGGCCGGTGCGGCTGGTGTGACAGTTTTCACCGCCTCAGGTGTTACATCATCATAAATCGGAGCGTACTTTGGAAATCGATATTGATCACTTGTACCGTCGTTATGGGCCAATGGTTTTGCGGCGTTGTCGCCAATTGCTCCGAAACGAGGCCCAGGCGGTGGATATGTTGCAAGAGGTCTTTATGCGTATCCTGGAGAGGCGGCAGGACTTACATGGAGAGGCACCGTCCTCGCTCTTGTATCGGATTGCCACAAATCTCTGTTTGAATCGTATACGTGATGAACGCCGACGCAGTGAACTGGCGCAGGAACATTGGTCGTCGGACCTGGTTGAGGAGATCGCCGCGATACCCGATGCTTTGGAGCGGCTCCATGTCGACCGGTTGCTGGAGCGCGTGTTTCGTCGTCAGCCGGAATCGACACGGACCATTGCCCTGTTGCATTGGCATGACGGTATGACTCTGGAAGAGGTTGCGGACACCGTGGGTATGTCTGTGTCGGGGGTGCGCAAGAGACTGCGCCAATTGCAGGAGTCCTTGCCGAATATGCCGGGAGAAATTTTCGATGACTAGACAGGATATCAGTGACTTTACCTTGGAACAGTATTTGTTGAACGAGTTGTCGCCGGTACGGCGTGCGGAGGTTGAGCGCAGGCTACGCGAAGACAGCAGCCTGCAAAGCAAAGTAGAGGCATTGCGCCGTTCCAATGAGGAGATATTGCAGCGTTATCCGGCGGCGCAATTTATTGCCAAGCTGGCGGCGCAAAAACAGCGCTCTACTCCCATCCGTGTAGGTGCACCGCAAAACTATCGCTGGTCCGTATTCAATCAGGGTTTGGTGGCGGTCTTTTCCATCGTCATGGTGTTGGCCATGGGGATCGTGCTGCGTGAATTGATTGAGGCGCCACAGGTCGACGACGGCGTGCGTCTCAAGGGGTTGGAGCCCTCACTGATACTTTATCGTCGCAACGCGCAAGGTGTTGTCCAACTGGCGGCCAACGATCATGCCGCTGCAGGCGATCAATTGCAGGTTCAATATCAAGCTGCGGGATTCGCCTATGGTGTAATCTTTTCCATCGACGGACGTGGTGCATTGACGGTTCACTACCCGCAGCAGCGGCAAGTCAGTGGCGCACTTCAGGGGGGTGGCATAGTGTCGCTGGATTTTGCCTATCAGCTGGATGAAGCCCCCCACTTCGAGCGTTTCTTCTTTATAGTCTCAGCCGATTCATTTTCACTGGATACGATATTGGCGCAGGCTCAGCAACTGGCGCAAGATCCGGCAATGGCCCGGGTGACCGAACTGGATATTCCTGCGAACTGGCGTCAGTGGTCCATGGTGGTTGTTAAGGAGTGACGGTCATGAGGCGGTTGGTCTGGCTAGCGTTGTTCATTGGGATATTCTCATCGGTCGCTGCTTGGGCTGAATCTATGCAATCTGTTCGGCGCTATACCATTGTTGCGGCGGCCAACGATGGCGGTTTTGGGCGCGTCAAATTGCGCTACGCCCATTCCGATGCCCGTCAGGTTGCTGGCGTATTTACCGAGCTGGGCGGTGTCAGTACGGAAGATCAACAGGTACTTATAGAGCCGACACCAGCTGAATTGTTGGCCGCACTGAAATCCGTCGTTCGTGGCGTGGCCCAACTGCCGGCGCGTACGGAACTGGTGTTTTACTACTCCGGTCACTCTGATGAACAAGGTTTGTTGCTAAAAGGGCAGCGCCTGGGGTATCAGGAGTTACGCAAGGCTTTACTGGCCACCGGCGTTGATGTGCGCGTGGCGGTGTTGGATTCCTGCGCCTCAGGTGCTTTTACACGACTAAAGGGAGGACAGCGCAAGCCGCCCTTCGTGGTCGATGCCTCAAGCGATGTCAAGGGCTATGCCTTTCTGACCTCCAGTTCCAGTACCGAGGCTGCACAGGAGTCGGATAATGTTCGCGGATCATTCTTTACCCACTATTTTCTTTCTGCGCTGCGTGGCGCCGGCGATGTTACCGGTGACCATCGCGTGACACTGAATGAGGCCTATCAATTCGCCTTCCATGAAACGCTGGCGCGAACGGAAAACACCTTATCCGGTGCACAGCACGCCGCCTACGATATTCAACTGGCTGGCGCAGGTGATCTGGTTCTGACCGATCTGCGTTTGACCAATGCTACCTTGCGCCTTGGACCCGATATACAAGGGCATTTGTTTGTGCGCGATGCACAAAACAATCTGGTGGTTGAGTTTTACAAAAAGGAGCCACAGGCGATGGATCTGGCCTTGGCGCCGCAGCGGTATCGCGTCTCACTGGAGCGCGATGGTCAATGGTTACGCAGCCAAATACATTTAAGTAAGGATGGGCCTACCATGCTTTCCGTCAATGATTTTGAAGTCGTCAAGCCGGAGCAAACCGTGCAACGCGGTGGTGAGGTAGCGCAGGTGGACTATCAGGATATCCGGTTCAAGATTTCGCTGGCGCCGGATGTTGCCGTGTACATTCCACCTTTGCAGGAGGGGCGTTGGGAGCGGGTAGCCTTTGAATTGAATCTGCTTGCCGGTAGTACTGACTATATTAAGGGCGCATCTTATGGTCCCTTTGTCAGTCACGTGCAGGATCGGGTTGAAGGTGCGCAGATAGCCGGTATCGCCAGTATCAATCACGGTAGTCTCAAGGGGTCGCAGGTCAGTGCGGTGGCCAATGCTAACTACGGGGGGATCGACGGTGCGCAGGTCGCCGCTGCTGTTAATTACGCCGAGCAGGGCGGCAAGGGTGCTCAGGTCGGAGGTGTGCTGAATATTACCCGCGGTTTCTGGCAAGGTGCCCAGGTAGCTGGTGGGGTGAACGTTGCGCAAAGTGACGGTGAAGGCGCGCAGGTTGCCGGTGTAGCGAATATCAGTAGCGGGCATTGGAAGGGGGCGCAGGTTGCAGGTGTAGTAAACGTCAAGCACGACAAAATGGAGGGTGCCCAGGTGGCTGGCGTGGTTAACGTGGCCCGTTTGGGCGGTGAGGGTGCGCAGGTCGGCGGTGTTGTTAACGTGGCCGCGGATTCGTTGCGTGGCGTACAGATAGCCGGGGTGGTGAATGTCGCGCAACAGATTCCCTTTGGCGGGCAGATCGGTCTAATCAATGTTGCGAGTCAAATCACCGGATTTCAGTTGGGCTTGATCAACGTTAGCAATGACATCAACGGTGTGCCCGTTGGTTTTCTGAGTTTTGTACGCAATGGTCGATTGGATTTTGGTATTGTCGCCAACCGGGATGCTGAACCCATGTTGTATATGAAGACGGGGAGTCGTTATATCTACAACGTTTTGGGTGTCTCAATGCACGAGAATTATGAGGTACCGACTCAATCAGACCGGTCCGTGGTGTGGGGTATCGGTGGTTCTCTTCCGTTGTCCGAGCGTTTCTATCTTGATGTCGATACACGCGTGGCCTTACAGCAGTCGCAGTATGGGGGATATTGCCTGTCCTGTGAAATAGAACAACAGATGGAGGCGGCCAGTCGTGGCGATACAAACACGCAGCGGTGTTTTCTCTGTGACGACTTTACCCCAGTGTACAGCCTCAACTTCACCGCCGGTTTTTCCTTAGAGTATGATTTTGATCTGGTTTTTGGCTTCGCTCTCAATGCCCGTCAGGGGGAGATTACTCGCAAACTGGCGGGCAGTCAGCCGGAAACGGTAACTCGTAATAATGAAGTTTGGAGCTTTTGGCCCGCTTTGTTTGTCGGATTGGAGTATTGAGGGTGAAGTGTGATAGGGGCAGCATTTTGCCTGCAGTGATGTTAACTATTAGACATTAATTCATGGTTTTGTATCACACAGTGTAAAAGATTATTGCAAAGTCGTTGTTTTGCGGACGCTTTAGGAGATGTGATTGTTCCATAGAGACGACGACTGGTTATGAACGAGAATATCTACAACCTGATTGAAGTAGCACCGACCAAACTGAATAGCGGTATTACCAAGTTTCTGACCAACTACGGTAAGACCCGAATTTTCAATGCCGGGCAGGTAGTCGTACGCGAGGGCCAACAGTCCTGTTCGGTATTTATCGTGCTGGAAGGGGAGGCCTCGATAACCAAGTCTGATTCCAATGGCAATCAAAGCGTTATCGCTATGGCAGGGCGTGGCGCTGTACTGGGTGAGATGGGTGTGTTTCTCAATCTCAAACGTACCGGTAGCATTCATGCCAAAACCTCGTTAAAAGTGCTTGAGGTAAACAATCAGAATTTTCTCAACGCGCTGATCAATATTCCGGACCTGAGTTTTCGTATTTTGAAATCGCTCTCCAGCAAACTGAGCGATGTCAATGTGCGTCTGGCCAACCTGCTGAATAATAATCTGGTCATGGCCGTCGGCCTGTTCCTGATGGAGGCGCGTGTTGATCTTTATGATGAGATTGCGGACGTCTCTCTGGATCTGCGCGCTATCTCTCAGCAGACCCAGTTGGAATCGTTTCATGTCAAGTCAGCGATATTAACCATGAAGAGTGTGGGTGTTGTGCGTCGTACCCGCTCTGAAGGCGGTCACCGTCTATGGGTTCAGGTTGATTTTCGCCGATTGAGTGCCCTGATCAAGCGTCTGGTGGCGGCCCCTATCCGCGTTGATGATGAAGGCAATCAGGCGACTGTGCGTAAACAGGCCTCATAGTCACTGCGGTGCCCTCTCAACTGTATGAGTTCCCCCCGGTTGAAACCTCAGAATTAGCCCCGATATACACCCCAACAGGCAAACCCAGGTCGTGTGACCGGGGTTTTGCCTGACTTTCCTTGTCGTTATAGAATACCGCACCTCCTCTGTAGGGCGACGTCCAGGCTGTCAGCCATGTTAGGACGTTTGTCCCGGGGAGCGACCGGTTTGTTTGGCATGTGCTTCATGCCTTTTTGATGGGAGACTACACGGGTTATGAGCGTTGATACACATAAGGAGACCTTGGGTTTTCAGACTGAGGTCAAGCAGTTATTGCATTTGATGATTCACTCCTTGTACAGCAACAAGGAGATATTCCTGCGTGAGTTGGTTTCCAATGCCTCCGATGCCTCGGACAAGCTGCGTTTCGAAGCCCTGTCAGATGACGCCTTATATGAGGGCGACAACGAATTGGCCATTACCGTCAGTTATGATAAAGACAAACGTACCGTCACTATCCGCGACAATGGTATCGGCATGTCACGCCAGGAGGTGATCGACAACATCGGTACCATCGCCAAGTCCGGTACACGTCAATTTCTGCAGTCTTTGAGTGGCGACAAGGCCAAGGACGCCCATCTCATTGGCCAATTCGGGGTTGGCTTCTATTCCGCTTTTATTATCGCCGACAGGGTCAGTCTCTATACCCGGCGCGCCGGTATGGGGTCGGAACACGGCGTGTTGTGGCAGTCCAACGGCGAGGGTGAGTTTACTATCGAGACCATCGACCGTGAACAACGTGGTACCGAGGTGATACTGCATCTGCGTGAGGGCGAGGAGGAATTCCTGGATGGCTACCGCCTGCGCAACATCATCCGAAAGTATTCTGACCACATCACCCTGCCTATCCATATGCCGGCTGAGGGCGGTGAAGATAAACAGGGGGAGATGGAGACCGTCAACCGGGCTTCTGCCCTATGGGTACGTCCGAAAAATGAGGTTAAGGACGAGGAGTACAATGAGTTTTATAAACACGTTGCGCATGATTTCGAAGACCCTCTGGCATATGTGCACAGCCGCGTAGAGGGCAAGCTGGAATATACTTCGCTGCTCTATGTGCCGGCGCGTGCCCCCTTTGATCTGTGGGAGCGTGACAATCGCCGTGGTTTGAAGCTGTACGTGCGTCGTGTGTTTATCATGGAAGACTCCGAACACCTGATGCCGACCTATTTGCGTTTTATCCGCGGTGTGATCGATTCCAACGATTTGCCGTTAAATGTGTCCCGTGAAATTCTGCAACAGAATCGGGTGGTCGACAGCATCAAGGCCGGTTCCGTCAAAAAGATTTTGGGCATGCTCGAATCCCTGTCCACCGACAAGGAAAAATATGCCACCTTCTGGCGTGAGTTCGGTAAGGTGCTGAAGGAAGGTCCCGGTGAGGACTATGAGAATCGCGAACGTATTGCCAAACTGTTCCGCTTTGCCACCACCAAGGGTGATGGCGACAAACAAGAGACCTCGTTACAGGACTATGTCGGGCGCATGGCCAAGGGACAGGACAAGATCTACTACGTTACTGCCGACAGTTTCAACGCCGCACGCAACAGTCCCCACCTGGAGATCTTCCGTAAGAAGAATATCGAGGTCTTGCTGCTGACCGACCGCGTGGATGAGTGGATGGTTGCCTCGTTGCAGGAGTTTGACGGTAAGAAGCTGCATTCAGTGGCCAAGGGTGAGCTGGACCTGGGTGGGGTCGAGGACAAGGAAGAGAAGAAACAACAGGAAAAACAGGCCAAGGAGTTGGAGCCGTTGTTGGAGCGCATTACCCAAACTCTGGGTGACAAGGTTAAAGAGGTGCGTNNNNTGTTGGCGGGTTAGTCCCGCCAGTCTGTTTATATGTCGATGTTATGACTAAACCTGTTACCCCTTTGTTGGCCGTCGATATCATCATCGAGCTGATCGATCGGCCGGATCGGCCTATTGTCCTGATCGAGCGGCGCTATGAACCGCTCGGTTGGGCCATTCCCGGTGGGTTTGTCGATGTTGGTGAAACTCTGGAACACGCCGCACGACGTGAGGCCGCAGAGGAGACATCACTTCAGGTGGAGTTGACTGCTTTGTTGGGTTGTTATTCCGATCCAACCCGCGATTCTCGAGGCCATACGGTAAGCGCTGTCTATGTGGCCCAGGCCTCCGGAGAGCCTCGGGCTCAGGATGATGCCCGAAATCTGGCCCTCTATAATTTGGATCAGCTTCCTCCTCTTGCCTTTGATCATCTGCAGGTGCTGACGGATTACCGTCACTATCGGCAAACGGGACAATTGCCTGTTCCGAGCAAACAATAGACTTAAAATCATTTTTTTTAAGCCAAACAAACACATCTGTCCTGTTATCGTTTGCTGATATGGCTATCAAGCAGGTTTTTATTTGTTGGGACATAATTCGGTCTTTTTTCTCCCCGGTGTATAAGGTTATAGTTGGACTCAGGACTTCAGGTTGGAGCCATATCGTGGAGTCCGACTAAAAGAACATAAAATAACTCATAAAGAGAATATTTGTAGACCATGTCTATATTCCCCGTCCTAGAAGCATACTTACGGATCAATGGTTGTTTCTTTCAGGAGATCCCTGCCGTTTTAACCGACTCTCCGGTAAGGACTGCGCGCATGGCTGGCTTGCCCTTGCAGCGTTTGTTATATGTCTCTATGTTGGCAGGTCGGCGTGGCAGGATATTGACTGTTGCCCCCGCAGACTGTGGTCTTGATTTTTCAGCCTTGTCCTATCTAGTTGGTGATAGCCTTCATTTGCAATGGAGCCAGGTGACTGCGGCTACCATTCGAAGTCAGGCTGGTTGCCCGGTTGTTCCATTGTACGGTTTGCTGGATGTCCCCTTGTGGCTTGACGGCCACATCCCAACGGAGGGGCTCATCTATTTAATAGCTGGCCAACAGTCGATACTCGCAATGGATGCGGGAGATTTTTGGCGCGTAAATGCCCATGCCCGGGTAGCGAACTTTGTGCGGCCCATGCCTGCGCGTGATCCGAAGGTGAGTGACGTAGAAATGGGGTACGTATCTTGGCAGAGCGATACCGCTTATTACTGGATCGACCTGACGGTCGACGCCTCCGTTGCCGATGTCTGCCGGCAATAATCCTTCTTAATAATAGCTACTGTGGTTAGATTCGAGTATTGGTAATTTCGGCATGATAAAAAAGATTATCGATTTGCTGGACGAACTGGTCAGCAAGGATGCCGATGCCGTGTTGTATGAGCACACCATACAAATGCTGCGTGACGCCGATGAAACGCATGCGCGCGTAGAACTGGCCTATGCCAGTTTTATCAGCATGCTGTTGGATGCCTACCTGTCGGTGCTGGATATTGACTCAGCGCTTGCCAAGCAGATCAAGATAATACAGGTTAGGTTAACTCCTCCTCTCGGTCTGAACGAAGTCAAGGTATTGTATCGTTATACGGAAGCATTGGCAGACCAATTACACGGAAAGGCAGAAAGTGCTCAGGCTCCGTTGGCTCCGGCTCTGCGACCCTTGATCGATCTGTTGTCGTCGCGTGCGTCTACGCCAGCGCCAGTAACTATGCCAGTACCAATACCAATACCAGTGCCAGAAGCTGTTATAACGGCAGCGGCTGTGCCGCCCGAGGGGCCTTCGGCCGGTGATAGGTCCGTCATTGTCAAGACACCGCAGAGTACGCAGGCGACGCAGGAGAAGTCGTTGTCCCAGGCCAACGATGGCATGGCCCAGTTGGCGCGTAAATCAGATTTTCACGAGGGTATCAGCGATGAAATCGCTTCATCCATAAGTAAGGGGCGTGATACGGTAAAACGTCTGGAACGTGAACTGTCCAATCTCGCGGCGGTGCGGGATTTGGATGACCTGGAGCAGAGCAAGCGGACGCTGATGGAGGAGTTTCGGGTCGCGGTGAAGGAACATCGCCTCATGATCGATGCCTTTAACAAAACCAGTGAGTATCTACAGTCGGTGGAGAGCGACAGTCAGCAGTTGTCCGACGAATTAAATCGCGTGCGGCTGCTCAGCCTGACCGATGAACTGACCCGCCTGCCTAACCGACGCGCCTTTATGAAGCGCCTGGAGGAGGAGGTGGGTAGAGTACAGCGTTACGGCTATTCCCTGGCGCTGGGCTTGATCGATTTGGATGGATTCAAGGGCATCAATGATAAGCAGGGGCATGGCGCTGGTGATGCCGTGTTACGTTGCTATGCGAAAAATGTGTTATCCATTTTCCGCCATCATGACATGGTAGCCCGTTATGGTGGTGAGGAGTTT
>DKAX01000007.1 GCA_002450975.1 Proteobacteria bacterium UBA6915 | reverse complement strand
ACGCTGGCACCCTGCGGATCATAGTCCTGGTGGGCAATATTCAGGATATTGGCACCGATGATATTGGCCACATCGGTCAGAATCTTGGTCAGACGCTCGGCGTTGTATTCTTCGTCGATATACTGAATATATTCCTGGGTCTGATCAGAAGACTTGGCATAACAGATATCGTAAATATTGAAACTGAGGGTCTTGGTCAGATTGTTGAAATCCTTCAGCTTCAATTTTTTCATCGATTTGTCCACTACCAGTCACCTCTATCAAACCCGAATTAAATACCCAAGCACCCACCCTTCACCACCCAGACCACGGGACGGGCTCAGGGAAAAGGACGCATTGTACCCTGAATTAACGGGACTTGAGCTAAATATTTCATGACTCCAGGGCCAGGACAGCCGTCAGCGCGTCTTCCCCGAACTGATTCTTTATCACCAGCGGCAAGGCACAGTCGCCGGCGGCCAACAGCCGCTTGTGAAAATCAGCCGGGACCTGTCCGTTTTCGGCCACATATGAGTGTAACCTATTGATCAAAAAGGCTCCCAGGGCTTCTGCCAGGGCATTGCCCGGGTATTCGGACAGGGCCGCCAGCCGTTGAAAAACCAAGGATTGATCGCAACCCAGCTGCGTCTGCAATCGATCCATAACGCCCTGCGTAGATGCCCCCAGGGTATGAAACTCCAGGTCCAGTCGGGCGAGCAACCAGCGCCGCATATGACGGTATAACTGCCAGAAACGCTGCTCGTCCTCCGCCAGAAGCCCTTGCTCGACCATCACCTGTTCGGCGTAGGCCGGCCAGGCCGCACTCAACGTGGCAGAAGGATTTAGACGCCTGGGCAAAGTACACGCCCCGCTTTTTTTACAGGCCAGCAGCTGTTGCCAGCGATGTCCCGGCCAGCCCAGCGATGCGGCGAGGATATCCCATTGCGCCGTTCTGTTATACAGCGTGCGGGCATCGAGATAGACGATAGCCGCGCAATCACGCACATCTCCGGCACACAGACCGTGCTCCCCCACAAACCGGTAACGCCAAAGCGGCGGCATCAAGGCGAGCTGCACCGGGCCATCCAACTGCCCATTGATGGCCAAACCACCATCCAAGGCTCTCTTTTTCACCTGTGGCAGACGCTCGCGCACCCCTTCCAGCATTTTGACCGGCGCGCTGTCTTCCGATCGCCACTGAGACAAACGCCCCAGGTAATCCTCACTGCCGAACCACAGTCGACAGTGATCCTGCAAGGCTTCAAGGGCGAGGTTGAATTGGTGTTCAACCAGCCCGCTAATCTGAGCCAGTGACCAGGGAATAAAGTGGCGATGCTGCAACAGGCGTTCGTATTGCGCCAGCCCGCAGCCGGCCCCCACCCCGCTGTCCAAGGACAAACTGGCTAAAAACTGACCAAATTCATTCACTGCCGCCACGGCGGCGTCGATCTGTTGCTGCACCGGCGTATTGCGCACCTGGGGATGGCCGGCCAGATTGCGCAGATAATCCACCACCAGCATCGCCTCCTGGCGGGCAGCCTCACGCCACAGATCAGGCATAGTCTCCTGCCCCTGTTGCAGGTAGAGGCGGGCGGCGCGCAGACGCTCGGGTAACTCCGCACACAGTCGGCCCACTGCCGCCAGCTGATCCGGCAGGTCCAGCAGGGCCAAAAGCTGCAAGTGCACCACGGGCAAATACCAACGGGGGTAAAATTTTCGCGGATCACCCTCTAACAGGGCATTCAGCTCGATCTGCGCCTGACCATGGAGCAAGGCATAGTCCAAGCGTTGATCCTGAGACAAGCCAGCCTGATCCAATTGCTCCAGCCCGACCAACAGGCGCTCGTAGAGAGACACCAGGGCACCGATATCGTCATCGTGGATGGGTGGCAGCTGACCGGCAAACGCCTTCTGGCCAACGGCCACGGCCTGATCGGGACGGAAGCGAAACCAGGCCGAATAGAACTCGGCCACCAATTGATCAAAAGCAGCAGACACCATGTAAAGCAACTACTCTTCGATAATTTCGTAGTCGTGGCTGATCTCCACAGCCTTGCTCAACATGATGGATGCGGAACAATACTTTTCCGCAGACAGCTCCACTGCGCGCTTGACCTGGGCCTCTTTCATGTCCTTGCCCTTGACGATGAAATGGACGTGAATATGGGTAAACACCTTGGGCGCTGTCTCGGCCCGCTCGGCAGACAACTCGACCACGCAGTCACTGACCGCCTGGCGGGCCTTTTTCAAAATCATTACAACATCGAAGGCGGTGCAACCGCCCATGCCCATCAGGAGCATCTCCATGGGACGGGGTCCGAGGTTGCGCCCGCCGGCATCCGGTGGCCCATCCATCACCACCGCATGACCACTGCCCGATTCGCCTAAAAAAGTGGCGTCCTGAACCCATTTGATTCTTGCCTGCATTGTTTATCCTCGTGACCAATAACGCATTTTTTTGTGGATGGGTATCGTATAGTGCCCAACTTGACTATATTAGTAGTGGTACTCGTACCATACTTTAACCGAAACCAAAGAATAAAAGTGGGAAAAATATGCCAGATGCACCAAAACCCTCAACCGCCGGGCCCACCACTATCGACCGGTTTTTGGAGCATTGTCACCGCCGCCAGTATCCGGCCAAAAGCCTGATCATCTACGCGGGTGACAAACCGGACGTACTCTACTACATCATCTCAGGCTCGGTAACCGTATTGATCGAAGACGAAGAGGGTCACGAAATCGTGCTGGCCTACCTAAACGCCGGTGACTTCTTCGGTGAAATGGGCCTGTTCGATACTCAGGACAAACGCAGCGCCTGGGTACGCGCCCGCACCCAGTGCGAAGTGGGCGAGATCAGCTACAGCAAATTCCGTCAGGTCACCAGCGAGAATCCCGATATCCTGTTCCACCTGGCCAGTCAGATGGCGGTCCGCCTGCGTGACACCAGCCAGAAGGTCAGTCACCTGGCCTTCATGGACGTCACCGGCCGCATCGCCCGCACCCTGCTCGACCTGGCCAAACAACCCGACGCCATCACCCACCCCGACGGCATGCAGATCCGCATCACCCGCCAGGAGATCGGCCGTATAGTCGGTTGTTCACGGGAAATGGTCGGCCGTGTATTGAAGAGCATGGAGGAGCAGAACCTGATCTCGGTCAAGGGCAAGACTATCGTCGTCTTCGGCACACGCTAAACACTATAAAGATTTGTTCATTTAAAAGAGGGGTGCAACCTGCACCCCTTTTCTTTTACGCGGGCAAACTCCCGGCAGGTTGGTATTAATCCGGATCAGGTCACCGGTTTCTGCAAGCGGGTCTCGATTGACACTGAACCGGAACTGGAGACAACTCTATTCCACAATGCCAACAACGCACGTTCGTCCTGACGGGCAATAAATGCGGACAAAGCTGCCTCCTGCGCCTCGACCATATCCTCCCAATACTGCCAATCGGTTAACAGGCGCCGCAATTTGTTCTCTACCTGATCAAGCTGTTGCGGATCGATCATCAGATCGGTGCGGATCACCTCGGCCACACCCGAATTTTTCGGATACAACACCGGCACCCGGTGCTGCATCGCCTCGACTATCACCAGTCCAAAAGGCTCGGCACGTGAAGGCACATACACCACACTGGCGCCGTCGAAGGCACGCCCACGATTTTGCCAGGGGAGAACACCCATCAGGGCAACCGCGGAGTAACGCAGTTCATTGGCATACTCGCCTTCTCCCCACATTAAAAAATGAGCTCTTTGATCACGCCTGCGGTAGCGGTCTGCCAATAGCGCGAAACGATCCGGCGCCTTTTGCCAGGCCAGCCGACCGAGAAAGACTACGCTGGCCGTTTCAAACACACCTATTTCATTGGGATCGATAAACTCCTGGGAAATCACATTGGGTACCACACTGATCTTGGTTTTTTTAACGTGATAATCCTTGCGCACTTGCACTGCTGTTACCTTGCTGGGGGTAACGATGAGGTCAGCCGAGTCGGCAGCACGTTTTTCTATGCGCGCAATAATCGGATCGCTCCACTCTTCACGACGGTCGAACTCGGTGGAGTGAAAGTGCGCCATCCACGGGATCTGCTTGGCGCGTCCGGCCTTTTCAGCGGCGCCGAAGGTCACCCAGTCATGGGCATGGATGATATTGAAGTCTTTGTCCCGGACAAAACGCTCCAGACGGCGCGCGTACATATCGGCAATGCGCAACACACTGGTACCGCGTGCGAGATTACCGTAGGCGGAATAGATGTTGTACGGTGCGCTGCCGCCATAGGGAGAGGCAGCGGAATAACCGGGCGAGCCATAGGCTGAAAAAGGATATGCGGCTTGCTGGCCGTAGGGTGTATTGGCGGCAAAGGGTGACGAGCTACCGTAACTGCCGTAGATATTCCAGACGTTGCCCTGACCGGTGGCCTGACTATAGGGCGACGCCATACCCACGTGCGGCTTGATCCCCAAAGAGACCACCTCCACATCGGCGCCAAACGGATTGGCCATGATCAGACTATTGTCCCACGGTACCACCACCGTGAGATTTACCCCCAACAGGCGCAGCTTGCGCACCCAGTGATAGCAGGCCGTCCAGGTGCCACCCGCCACCAGAGGCGGGATCTCCCACATCAGCATCAACACCTTGAGTCCGGTAGGGTCCGGCCCATGACGATCGATCAGTGCCTTGCGCACGTCCTCGGGAAAGCGCGCCCTGCGCCAATTGCGCGTCAATGACCAATCAACCGCCTGCGGATCGAATCCCTTCTCCGGTAAAATCGCCCCCTCCAGGTTCATATCCCAGACCATGATGTGTTGCAGCGTTGCACCCTCAAGATCGGCGTGACTCAGATCCGCACCGGCTAGATCGGCATAGGTCAAATTGCAGGCGTGCATAGTGGCCTGATAGAAACGGGCCCCCATCAAACGAGCCGCAGTGAAGTCAGCCCCACTTAAATCACAATAAGAAAAATTCGCATTTTCCAGAATGGCGTCACGAAAATCGAGCCCGGCCAGTTTGTCACTGGAAGAAAAGTTGACGCCTTCCAGCCTTACCCCTTGCCAGGAGACCTGTGACAAAACCTCCTTGGGCAGGATGTTGATGGCCTGTTCGGCGGCGATGCGAATACTGCGCGCAACCTCCTTATCCTGCTCCGCACGGGCCGTCGCCACCAGGGAGGACAAGGCGCGTAGATGATACTCCGCCTTGTCCGGGGTGAAGAAATGTTGCAGGCCGACGATACCAATGGTGCGCACGCGTGCATCCGCATGCACGGTCTGCTCGAGAATGTCTTTCAAATCGACCGCGGCGCGCTCCAGACGATCTTTCTTGCGTTCATCGAAATAGCGGCGCACGCCAAGTATCGCGGTGATCAGGGCGATCAGCCCGGTCAAGGTTGGGGCCAGTAGACTGTATCCGCTCTCACTGGAGAGGGCGTCGACCTCATTGCGAATACGCAACCCGATAATCTCCTGCTTGGATTTCTCGGCAGAAAGCTGGCCACCCTGCAACTGCTGCAACTCCGAAATGATACGCTCGACCCGTTGGGTGCGCTCATTGTTCAGGGAAGACTCATAGGTGATAGCCGTAGTCACCAGGGCGACCACCGCAAGTAGAAAGGCAATGCGTAAAGTCCATTTCATCTCGATTCAACCTCTCAGGAAGTTGATGGTCCCGCTCGGGTAGCGGACACAAATCCAGTTCCAGCAACGGGAGATTACCGGTCAGGCTGGTATCTATGGTATGAACTTTTTCCAGAGGATTCAACGCGATGAAAAAAGCTGGTATAGCGCAACTTGTGGATGGAATAGTAAAAACAAGCTGTACAATCCTCACCCTCCTGTTTTTAATGTACTACTCCAGAATTAACGATGCCCGCATATGCCGGAAAAGCCCCAGTCAACAGTTAAATAAGAGATGCAACTGCCCACCCGGATCATCCGCACGCATAAAGGCCTCCCCCACCAGGAAGGCGTTGACCTGGTGCTTACGTAGGGTCTGCACATCGGCAGGAGTGTGGATGGCGCTTTCGGAGACGACGATGCGCTCGTCGCTGATGTAGGGTATTAGATCGATGGTATTTTCCAACCGCACTTCGAAGGTACGCAGGTCGCGGTTGTTGATGCCGATCAGGGTGGTGTTTAACGGTAGTGCACGTTCCAGCTCCTGTTTGTCATGCACCTCGACCAGCACGTCCATACCCAGTTCGTGGGCGAGTGCATTCAGCGAATGCAGTTGTTGATCATCCAGTGCGGCAACGATCAGTAAAATACAATCGGCGCCCAGTACGCGTGCTTCATAAACCTGATACGGATCGATGACGAAGTCTTTGCGCAGCACCGGCAGTGCGCAGGCGTTGCGCGCCTGTTGCAGATAGGCGTCAGCGCCCTGAAAAAAATCCACATCGGTCAACACCGACAGGCAACAGGCGCCGCCTTGTTCATAGGATTGTGCTATCGCCGGCGGATCGAAGTCGGCGCGGATGACGCCCTTGCTGGGCGAGGCCTTTTTGATCTCGGCGATCACTGCCGGTTGGCCGGCTGCGATGCGTTGTTGAATGGACTTGACGAAACCGCGCACCGGTGGTGCGTCGGCGATGCGTGCCTTTAACTGTTCCAGTGATACTTTTGCGCTACGTTCGGCGATTTCCTCGACCTTACGCGCCAGGATCTTCTTTAAGATATCGGGGACGTCGTGCGACATTACTTCAGGTTTCCGCTGATATTCACCAAAGCATCCAGCTTGGCCAGGGCGGCGCCGCTGGCGATTACTTCGCCGGCCTTGCTGATGCCTGCGGCCAGCGTGTCGGCAAGACCGGCGGCGTAGATGGCAGCGCCGGCATTGAGCACCACGATGTCGCGCGCTGGGCCGGGTTGGTTGCCCAACACCGCCTTGACCACGGCCAGGGATTGTTTTGCATCGTCTACCGCCAGGTCGGCAACCTTGCCGCGCGTCATGCCGAAGTCTTCCGGTTTAATCTGATAACAACTCACCTGACCATCTTTCAATTCGGCCACGCTGGTGGCGGTACCGATGCTGATCTCATCCATGCCGTCGTCGGCATGGACCACCAGCACGTGACGACTGCCCAGGCGCTGTAATACCTTGGCCAACGGTTCGACCAGTTCCTTGCTGAATACACCCAACACCTGATTGGGTGCGCCGGCCGGATTGGTCAATGGACCTAATACATTGAAGATGGTGCGCACGCCCATCTCGCGGCGCGGACCGATGGCGTGCTTCATGGCGCCGTGGTGTTTGGGGGCGAACATGAAACCGACGCCCACCTCGTTGATGCAGGCGGCCACTTGCTCAGGGCTCAGATCCAGATTGACACCGGCCGCTTCCAACACATCGGCGCTGCCCGACTTACTGGAGATGGAACGATTACCGTGTTTGGCCACCTTGGCACCGGCGGCAGCCACCACGAAGGCGCTGGCGGTGGAGATGTTGAAGGTCTTGGCGCCATCACCGCCGGTGCCGCAGGTATCGATGAGGTGTTCACCCTGCACGTTGACGCGCGCGGCCAGTTCGCGCATCACCTGGGCGGCGGCGGCGATCTCGTCGACGGTCTCGCCCTTCATGCGCAGGCCGACCAGAAAGCCGCCGATCTGCGCCTGCGTTGCCTCACCGGTCATGATCAGACGCATCACCTGTTGCATCTCATCACCGGCCAGGTCGCGCCGTTCGATCACACTCTTGATGGCTGTCTGCATGTCCATGGTGTTTGCCTCCGCGTTTGCTGTTGGCTAGGTGCGCGTTTGTTGGCGCACTGATTCAAGTTTCTGGGATGGAATAAACACCACCCTCATCCTAGCCTTCTCCCTGAGGGAGAAGGGACTAAACCTTGGCAGTGGACAAACAACCGCCGAGAGTCATTTTTATCATTGCTCCCTCAAGTAGCCCCCTCTCCCTCTGGGAGACGACGCCAAGGATGGTGTCGTTAGAGCAACGCAGGACGATTTCATGGATGAAATCGGTAGAGTCTCGTCTGGAACGAAGACCGAGCAGTTGCCGAGGGTTGGGGTGAGGGTATTGTTTTAATACTCTAAAAAATTCCTCAACATGTCATGCCCATGCTCAGTAAGTATGGACTCGGGATGAAACTGCACCCCCTCGATGACATACTCCTTGTGGCGCACGCCCATGATCTCGTCGATGTTGCCGTTGTCGTCCTGGGTCCAGGCGGTGATCTCCAGGCAATCGGGCATAGTCTCTTTTTCGATCACCAGCGAATGGTAGCGCGTGGCGGAAAAGGGATTGCTCAGGCCTTGGAAGACACCAACATTGTTGTGATAAACGGGCGAGGTCTTGCCGTGCATGACACGGCCCGCGTGTACGATGCGCCCGCCGAACACCTGACCGATACTCTGGTGACCCAGGCAAACGCCTAAAATAGGTAGCTTGCCGGCGAAGTGACGGATCACCTGCATAGAGACGCCCGCCTCGTTGGGTGTGCACGGTCCCGGNNTCGCCGAAGTATTGCACCAGGTTGAAGGTGAAGGAGTCGTAGTTGTCGATCATCAGTAACATGGCGATCTCCTAGCGATGGGCGCCGTCGAGTCCGGCCGCGGCCATGGCCACGGCGCGAAATATTGCACGACCTTTGTTCATGGTCTCCTTCCACTCCAAACGTGGTATCGAATCGGCGACGATGCCGGCACCGGCCTGGATGTAGAGCCTTCCTTGTTTAATGACTGCGGTGCGGATGGCGATGGCCGTATCCATATTCCCGTTCCACGACAGATAACCGACCGCACCGGCATAGACGCCGCGCTTGACCGGCTCCNNGCGCCGCTGACGGTGCCGGCGGGAAAGGTGGCACGCAATACGTCCATGGCATTCATGCCCGCCTTGAGTTTACCGTGCACGTTAGAGACGATGTGCATGACGTGGGAATAGCGTTCAATCACCATCTTGTCGGTCAGTTCGACACTGCCCACCTGCGCCACGCGTCCAATATCATTGCGCCCCAGGTCGATGAGCATGACATGCTCAGCGATCTCCTTGGGATCGGCCAGCAGCTCCGCCTCCATGGCCTGATCCTCCTGTTCGCTGTGACCACGGCGACGGGTACCGGCGATGGGCCGCACGGTCACCTCACCCTGCTCCAGGCGCACCAGGATCTCGGGCGATGAACCGACGATGTGAAATTCGCCCAGGTCGAGGTAATACATATACGGTGACGGATTCAGCGTACGTAACGCGCGATAGAGATCCAGCGGCGGTGCCTCGTAAGGCACTGACATGCGCTGCGACAACACCACCTGCATGGCGTCGCCGTCGATGATGTAGCGCTTGGTGCGCTCGACGGCGTCGAGAAAGCCCTGCTCGGTGAAATCGGAGATAAAATCTTTTTCATCGACCACGGCAGCACGCTTGATAGGCTTGCGCGGAATCTCGCTGTTAAGCTGCTTCACCAGTTGCGCCAGACGCTGACCGCCGCGCACGAAGGCACTTTCCAAATTCGGATCAACATGAACGATGACGTGCAGTTTGCCGCCCAGATTATCGAACACCACCAGCTCGTCGGAGACCATCAACAGGATATCGGGGCAACCGATGGTGTCGGGTTTCTCCTTACCGGCCAGGCGCGGTTCAATGTAGCGGATGGTGTCGTAACCAAAGTAGCCCACCAAACCGCCGTTAAACAAGGGCAGACCTGCGGGCTGCGCCGCCTTGAATTTCTGTTGGAAGTTTTCGATCCAGGCCAGCGGATCATCGACGGTCTCTTCGCTGACGCGCGCGCCGTCGTACCAGCTTTCAATGCGTTTACCGTAGACCTTGATCATCTGCCGACAGGGCAGGCCGATGATGGAGTAACGCCCCCATTTCTCGCCGCCGTGCACCGATTCAAATAAATAAGAATAGGGGCCGTCGGCCAGCTTGAAGTAGGTGCTTAAGGGGGTGTCCAGGTCGGCCAGCACCTCCGCCATCAGCGGGATGCGGTTGTAGCCCTGTTGTTGCAGTGAATCAAATTGTCCTTTGTCCATGAGTCTCACCAGTGAGGTTCATTCATACCATAGTTATAGAGTCGTCAGCCGGGCTGACGACGCCATCGTGGATTTGAATGTGCGTTAACGCGTTTCATCTCACCGGTTGCTCATCACTCACAGGTATTGGGCCAGTTCGACCATGGAGTCGATTACCGCATCAGGGTTGGCCGTGCGGATATCCACGCCGTGATTATAACCATAACTCATGCAAATAATCTTGAAGCCCGCCGCGCGTGCCGCCTTCACGTCGCTGATGGAGTCGCCGATCATCAGGGCATCGGCCGGCTCCACGCCGAAGTGTTTGGCCGCGTGTAATAACGGCGCCGGGTGGGGCTTCTTCTGCGGTAAGGTATCACCGCTGATGACCAGTGCAAAGCGGTCCCACACACCCAGATCTTTCAACAGGGGCTCGGTGAACTCGGCCGCCTTGTTGGTCACACAGCCCAGCTTGTAACCCTTGGATTGGATATAGCTCAGACCTTCGCTGACACCGGGGTATAACACGCTGCGCTTGCTGGTGTTCTCTTTATATAAGCGTAAAAAGATCGGGTAGGCGCGCTCGAACAAGGCATCGTCCGGCTCACCGTCCAGTTTGCCGATCAGGGCGCGGCGGGTCAGGCGCTCGACGCCGTTACCCACCCACTCGCGCACCTTGGCCTCGCCGTGCACGGGCATACCCAGCTCGGTCATCATGGTGTCCACGCAATAGGCCAGGTCGGGCACGCTGTCCACCAGCGTGCCGTCCAGGTCGATCAACACCATTTTGGGATTGAACTGCACCGACATCGGTTAAACCTTGGCCAACTCGTCGCGCATCTTCTTGATGACGGTGTCGTAGACATTGGCGTCGTCGCTGTTCTTGGCACCGAAGATGGCGGAACCGGCAACGAAGGTATCCACGCCGGCCGCGGCCACTTCACGGATATTGGCCGGACCGACACCGCCATCGATCTCCAGGCGGCAGTTGTAACCACCGGCATCGATCATCTGACGTACCTTGCGCGCCTTGTCGAGGACATAAGGAATAAACTTCTGGCCACCAAAACCGGGGTTGACCGACATCAGCAACACCATGTCCAGCTTGGGCAGGGTGTACTCCAGCACGTCCAACGGGGTGGCGGGATTGAACACCAGGCCGGCCTTGCA
>DKAX01000009.1 GCA_002450975.1 Proteobacteria bacterium UBA6915 | reverse complement strand
ATGGCGCTGTTGGCCCCTAGGCTCAGGGTTTTTAAGTTGGCGTGTAGATCCTGTAGATCCTGTAGATGCTGTTGGGTTTGCCAATGGGCGAGTAGCACCAGGATTAAAGCAATGGAAAAAAACAGCGTTCTGATGTTGAATACTTGCATGGTTTATCCCTCCCCCGAAGAGTCTGTCTGCGTTGCAGAAAGGGCAGGTTAAGGTGGTTAGCCATAGATGGGCTGGTAATATTTGCCGCACTGGCGTGTGTAAAAATACCGCGAGCAACTTTGGGGCAGACGGATTTTTTTAGGCTCTGCGTGGGTGAATAGCGGAGCCGCGTCGATCTGGAACGCCATTTGCCTGAAGTTAGTGATTCACTATAGGAGACGTCATGCGTAGCGGTTTAAAACCAGCCATTTTCTGTCTGGCTTTTTTTCTGTGTACGCCAGCCTTTTCCGGGGTCTATTTCGATTTCGCACTGGGTGGGGCCTATACCCGTCCGTCTGAATTGACCATCAACCAGCTGGGTGAAGAATCCATATATATAGAGAATGCCCGTTTTGAGACCCAGCCCCTGACTAATCCGGTCTACTACGCCTGGCGTCTGGGTTTCACACCCTTGGGGCAGGTGTGGGAGGTGGAGTTGGTGCATCACAAGCTCTATTTAATCAACAAGCATCCGGATATCGACCAATTTTCCGTTTCGCACGGATTCAATCTATTGGGGCTTAATCGCGTTTGGCCGGGGTCGGTACTGGACTGGCGTCTGGGCATGGGGCTGGTATTAGCCCATCCCGAGTCGGAGATCCGCGGGCAGGTCTACGACGAGAACCACGGTATTCTGGATCACGGTTTTCACTGGGTGGGGACCAATATCCAGGCAGCGGTGGGTCGGCGTTTTCCCCTGCGTTACCGCAATCTGTACGCCTTTACCGAGGGCAAGCTGACCTGGGCCAGTGTCAAATTGCCGGTCAGCAATGGCGAGGCGGTGATGGACGTGGTCGCGGGCCACGTTTTGTTCGGGTTGGGGTATCACCTGCGTTAGTTTCGGATGCGAACTTTCCCCATTTGGGATTGTCTTTTTTAGCCTCACGCCTGCGGCCCTGTGCGCAGGCCGGACAGGTTGTACCGTGTTAGACTAATCGCCGTTTTGTCGCACGCGATAATAAAAACTGGATTGAAATCATGTCGAATCAAGAGTCAATTAAAGCCTTATATCACTATGTCAGTACCCACATCATCGGCCAGGAGCGCCTGGTGGAGCGCCTGCTGATTGCCCTGTTGGCTGACGGTCATCTTCTGGTGGAGGGTGCCCCTGGCCTGGCCAAGACCCGCGCCATCAAGGTATTGAGCGAGGGGGTGGAAGGGGATTTTCACCGTGTGCAATTTACCCCGGACCTGTTACCGGCTGACTTGACCGGTACCGAGATCTTCCGGCCCCAGGATGGCTCCTTCGTCTTTCAGAAGGGCCCTCTGTTTCACAATCTGATTTTGGCCGACGAGATCAACCGTGCCCCGGCCAAGGTGCAGTCGGCCCTGCTGGAGGCCATGGCGGAACGGCAGATTACCGTGGGCTCGGTGACCTATGCCCTGCCACCGCTTTTTCTGGTCATGGCCACCCAGAATCCCATTGAGCAGGAGGGGACCTATCCCCTGCCCGAGGCGCAGCTGGATCGTTTTCTGATGCATGTGCGTATCGACTACCCCGAGGCGGAGGCCGAGCAGGCCATTTTGCGCCTGGCCCGTCAGGAGGCCAAGAGCAGCGGTGAGCAACGCAAGGCGGTACGCGTGACGCAACAGGTCTTGTTCGAGGCGCGCGACGCCGTTTTGGCCCAATACATGTCCGATAACCTGGAGCAATATATCGTGCAACTGGTCATCGCCAGCCGTGATCCCGGTCGCTATGGCGATGATCTCGCGCAATGGGTGGAGTATGGCGCCAGCCCGCGCGCCACTATCGCCCTGGATCGTTGCAGTCGTGCCCACGCCTGGCTGGCCGGGCGCGATTTCGTCACGCCGGAGGATGTGCAGGCGGTGGTGCATGACGTGATGCGTCATCGCATCCTGCTTAGCTACGAGGCCGAGGCGGAAGGGGTGAACAGCGATCGGGTGATCGACGAACTGGTAGCACGCGTCGCCGTACCATGAAGGGCTTGGCTACGCTGCGCGACTGGTGGCGTCCCGCTGCGGCGGGACAGACCGCCTCAGGGGATCATGCCACCCGGATTTATGGGGAGGATTTGATCGCCCTGCGACACGGGGCAGAGAACCTGGCCCTCAAGGTGGCCAAGGTGCGCTCCGCCTTGGGTGGTAATTACCTGTCGCCCTTCAAGGGGCGCGGCATGGAGTTTGATGAGGTACGCCCATATCAACCTGGCGACGATGTGCGCACCTTGGACTGGCGGGTGACGGCGCGCACCGGCCGTCCCCATACCAAGTTGTACCGTGAGGAGCGCGAGCGTGCGGTGGTGGCCTGGGTCGACTACCGCAGTCATATGCAGTTTGCCACCCGAGGCATGTACAAATCGGTACTGGCCGGGCGTGTTGCCGCGCTGGTGGCCTGGGCAGCGACGCAACACGGTGACCGCTGCGGCGGCCTGGTGTTTACCGACCAGGGGCATCAGGAGCGTCGTCCCCGGCGCGGTCAGGGGGCGGTGCTGCATTGGATTCAGTCCCTGGTCGAACAACACCCCCAACAGCCTGAGCCGTTTCAGGCCAGGCAGGCCATTGATGCCGCCCTGCAATCCCTGGCACGTCTGCGCCGGGTGGCACGACCCGGCAGCCTGATCTTTCTGATCAGCGATTTTCACTATCTTGACCGCCAGTGCGAGGCCCACTTGAGCGAGCTGGCACGCCACAACGATATTGTCATGGTCCACTTGTTCGATCCCCTGGAGCGCGCCTGGCCGGTGGCCGGTTTCTATCGCCTGAGTGATGGCCACAATGAACAGGTGTTGGACGCCTCCAGCGAACAGGCACGCGCCGGCCACAGCCGGCGTTTCAGCGAACACCTGCAACAGATCAAATCCCTGGCCGAACGCCATCGCATGTATCTGATTAGCTGTGCCACCGACGAGGATTGGCAGCGCCGTTTACAAACCGCCCTGGGGCGGCGACGGGGGTATTGATGGCGGCGCCGGCGGATCTGGGATTACGTGATATTCACCTACCTGAGGCGGTGGGCTGGTGGCCGCCGGGGATTGGCTGGTGGCTTATTCTATTTATATTAGTCACGGCGGCCGTTCTGGCCCCCTATGCCTGGCGCCGCTATCGGCGCGGCCGCTGGCGCCGTCAGGCCCTGCGCGAATGGGGCCGGCTACAACAACAATGGCGCAGCCGGCAGGATACCGCCCAGTTAGCCGCCGAGTTGTCGGTGTTGCTGCGTCGGGTTAGCCTGGTTTGTTATCCCCGTGATCAGGTGGCCGGTCTGGCCGGGCAGCGTTGGCTGGCCTTGCTGGACCAGCCCCTGGGGGGTAATGAGTTTCAGCGCGGTCTGGGCCGCTGCCTGCAGAACGGACCCTATGAGCCCGAGCCGGGTATCGAGGGTGACGCCTTGTTGGCTTTGGCCCGGCGTTGGCTGAAAAAGGTCAGGCCTGGGGGTGTGCAATGATCGGTTTCGACTGGCCCTGGATGTTGCTGGCGCTGCCCCTGCCCCTGTTGGCACGTTTCCTTTTGCCGGCGGCGGCCCCGGCCCGCGAAGCGGCCCTGCGGGTACCCAGTCTGGATGCCTTCGCCAGTGCGCCGGCGGCGGGGCGTCTGGCACGGCTGCAAACGGCACGCGCGCTGTTGTGGGTCTCTTTTTCCGCCTGGGCTCTGCTGGTGGTTGCCGCGGCCCGGCCGCAGTGGACCGGCGATCCCATCGCCTTGCCGTTATCCGGACGTGACCTGATGATGGCCGTGGATCTCTCCGGCAGTATGGAGGTGGAGGATTTCGAACTGAATGGCCGGACTGTCAATCGGCTGACGGCCACCAAGGCGGTAGCCGGCGAGTTTATCGAACGACGCATCGGTGATCGCCTGGGCTTGATATTGTTTGGTCGTCAGGCCTATTTGCAGACACCACTGACCTTCGATCGCACCACGGTGAAGACCTTGTTATTGGAGTCGTTGATCGGCATGGCCGGCCAGGAGACCGCCATCGGCGATGCCATCGGTCTGGCGGTCAAGCGCCTGCGTAACAAACAGGTCAAGGATCGCGTATTGATCCTGCTCACCGACGGCGCCAATACCGCCGGAGAGGTGGAGCCCCTCAAGGCCGCCGAGCTGGCTGTACAAGAGGGTTTGAAGATCTACACCATCGGCATTGGCGCCGATGAGATGGTAGTGCGCTCATTCTTTGGCAGCCGGCGTGTCAATCCGTCCGCCGATCTGGACGAGAAGACCTTGCGCACCATTGCCCAGCAGACCGGCGGGCGCTATTTTCGCGCGCGGGATACCGCCGAGCTGGCGCAAATCTATACCTTGCTGGACAAGCTGGAGCCCACGCAGCGGGAGGAACGCCTATTCCGCCCACGGGTGGCCTTGTTCATGTGGCCTTTGTCTGTTGCTTTGTTATTGGCGTTGTCGCTGGCCTGGCTGAGGTTGCGTCCATGATGAGCGAATTCCATTTTCTGCGCCCCGCCTGGTTCCTGGCCTTGTTGCCTTTGCTGGCATTGGCCTGGCAGGTAACGCGCTATCGGCGCATGGGGCAGGCCTGGCGTGAGATTATCGATCCCCAGTTGCTGCCGCACGTGCTGGTTGGGACCTTGGGCAAGGCCAGCCGTTGGCCACTGGCAGTCGCCCTGCTGGCCGGCGTGTTGATGATTACTGCTTTGGCGGGGCCGGTGTGGCAACGCATCGAACAACCGGTATTACAAAAACAGTCGGCCCTGGTGGTGCTACTGGATCTGTCGCGCTCCATGGATGCCCAGGACATCAAACCCAGCCGTCTTGCGCGAGCGCGTCACAAGCTCAGCGATATCCTCAATCGGCGCAAGGAGGGACAGTCGGCACTTATCGTCTTTGCCGCCGACGCCTTTGTGGTGTCGCCTCTTACCGACGATGCCGCCACCATCATCGCCCAGCTTAATGCCCTGGAGACCGGCATCATGCCCGGCCAGGGTTCACGTGTGGACCGGGCATTGGATAAGGCGGTGCAGTTGTTCGCCCAGGCAGGCATCCGCGATGGTGAGGTGTTGCTGATTGCCGACGGCGTCAATCGCAATCATACCGCCAGCGCCGTCAAGCGTCTGGTGGATGCCGGTCACAGTCTGTCGGTGTTGGCTATCGGAAGCGAGCAAGGTGCCCCCATTCCCCTGGCCGGTGGCGGATTTCTCAAGGATGCCCAGGGTGGCATCGTCCTGCCTAAGTTACAGGAGGCCGACCTGCGCCAGGTGGCGGCTGAGGGACAGGGACGTTATGCGCGTATGAGTACCGGCGACGATGATATCGATACATTGTTGGCCCGGCCGATGATCGACAAGAGTGTGTTGACGGATAACGAGGTCAAGGCCGATCAATGGCAGGAACAGGGACCGTGGTTGTTGTTGCTGGTGATGCCGCTGGCCCTGTTGTGGTTTCGTCGTGGCTATTGGCTGCTGTTGCTGGTGGTGTTGACGCCGCCCGTTGAACCGGTCTATGCCGTGGATTGGCAGTCGCTGTGGTTGAACGACGATCAACAGGGCAGTCGTCTGTTGCAAAGCGGCGATGCCGCCGAGGCGGCGCAAAAATTTCGTGATCCGCAGTGGCGTGCCGCTGCGCAATACCGCGCCGGTGACTATGAGCAGGCGGCCAGGAGTCTGGAGGGTATCGACAGTGCCGATGCCTGGTATAACAAAGGCAATGCCCTGGCCTATGCCGGGCGAACCGATGAGGCCGTTGCCGCCTATGAGCGGGCGTTGCAGCTGGAGCCTGAGCATAAAGACGCACGTTACAACCGTGATGTGTTGAAACAAAAGCAACAACAGAATCAACAACAGGGCGACAAAGGACAGCAGAAGGACCAGCAGGGCGAGCAGTCGCACAAGAATCAACAGCAGCAGCAAGGTGGCCAGCAAGGGGATAAACAACAACCCGGTCAAAACGGCCAACAGGGTGACGACGCCCAGGGTCAAAACGCCCAGAATCAATCACAGAATCAATCACAGAATCAATCACAGGGACAATCACAGGGACAATCACAGCAACAACAGGAACAGCAGCGCGCGGCCGCCAATGCCGGTCAGGATGAGGATGCGGGTAAAAAGCCTCAGGGTGATCAGGCCGCGCAACAGCAACCGGCGGAGTCGTCCGACCAGGAGGGCGAGGAGCAGGGTAATAACGGCCGCATCCAGCGCGCCGACGACAATCAACTTACCCAGGAACAACAGATGGCTACGGAACAGTGGTTGCGTCGCATTCCGGATGATCCGGGCGGATTGTTGCGGCGTAAGTTTTTATATGAGAGTCAGCGTTTGGATAAACCGGCAAATCAGGAGCGTCAGTCATGGTAAAGGTATTTCTCCGGTTTGGCTTTTTGCCATTGCTTGTGCTCAGCCAATGGGTATGGGCGGCAAACATTACTGTGCAGGTGACCCGGCCCAATGTGCAGTTGGAGGAGTCGTTTGATGTCATTTTCCAGGTGGAGGGACGCATCGATGCAGACCCCGATTTCCGCGCCCTGGAGCGCGACTTTGATATTTTACGTCGCAGCCAGGGCAGTAATGTGCAGATCATTAACGGTAATGTACGTCGCACGCAAAGCTGGAATCTGACCCTGATGGCCAAGCGCGCCGGTCAGCTGGCCATCCCTGCCATTCCCTTTGGTCGCGATATGAGCCCTGCAGGGCGGGTGACTGTAACCGCCGGCGCAAAGGGTACCGGCAACAAGGGGAGTGTGGGCCAAGGGGACTTGTTTTTGGATGTCAGCATAACGCCGGATAATGCGGTTATCCAATCGCAGTTGATCTATTCGATCAAATTGTTCCGTGCGGTCAATCTTGCCAGCGCCAGTTTGAGTGAACCCCAGTTCAAGGGTAGTGAGGTGATCAGCGAAAAACTGGGCGACGATGTCGAGTATGAATCCTATCGCGATGGTGTGCGCTATCTGGTATTGGAGCGTCGCTATCTGTTGTTTCCGCAGAAGAGCGGTACCTTGACCATCGAGCCTGTCACCTTCGAGGGGCAGATCGTCGTACCGTCCCGTTCGGCCTTCGATATCTTCGGCCAGAACACGCGCACCAAACGGGTACGTTCGCGCGAGGTCAACATCAAGGTCGATTCCATTCCCGCAGATGTCAAGATCAAACCCTGGTTGCCTGCGCGCAGTGTTGAGGTCAGCGAGGAGTGGCCACAGGCGGGTGATGACACCAGCCAACCGCCGGCTTTTCGCGTGGGTGAGCCGGTCACGCGTGTGGTGCGTGTGCGAGCCGAAGGTGTTTTGGCTTCGCAGTTGCCGGACTTAAATCTCTCGCAAATGGACGGTTTCAAATTGTATCCGGACAAGGCGAATGTTAACGACCTTAAAAATGCTGACGGTGTGATCGGCGTGCGTGAAAACAAATTGGCAATGATTCCCGAACAACCCGGCAGCTATACCCTGCCGGAGATTCGACTGAGTTGGTGGAATACGCGAACCAAAAGCATTGAACAGGCAATATTACCGGCGCGCACCATTGAAGTTATCGGCGTAGCACCGGCACCGGCGCGTAACCTGCGGGCACCCGTGACGACCACTCCAGAGCGATCGGGCGAGGTGGAAAAGCTAGTCAAGGTCACAGGCGGCTCCAGCAGCGGTATCTGGCCGTGGACCACCGCCTTGTTTGCCCTGGCCTGGTTGATTACCACGTTGCTATATTGGCAAGGGCGGCAGGTGCGCACCGCACTTGTTGTCGATGACGGCCAGGAACGACAACAGCTTGGTCTTCGCCAGTTACGTACGGCCTTGAATAAATCCTGTATGGCCAACGATGCGCGTGAGACCGAGAGGCTATTGCTCGATTGGGCTGCGATACAACGCGAGCATGGCGCGCCTGTACGCAATCTCGGGCAACTGGCGCACTTGTTTGATGGGGCCTTGCGGGAAGAGGTCTTATTATTGAATCGCGCCATCTATGGCGCCGAAAGTCGTCCCTGGCACGGTGCCAATCTGTGGGAGTTGTTGCGAAGCTACAGGCATGTTCAAGATGAGGTTTCATCGACCGGCAACCAGGCTTTGCCCGCGCTCTATTTTTAATTGTAATTTGCGCGATTATTGACAGCGCCGAAAGACGACGCGATTGCGCCCCTGCTCCTTGGCAAGATAGAGCGCCTCGTCGGCGGTTTTGACAAAATGGTCTTGCTGATTGTGGCCGCAGGTTTGGGTCAGTGTGCTGACACCAATGCTCATGGTAATGCGTTGGCCGATTTCCGAAGCCTCATTGGCTATTTCCATTTTGAAAATCGATTCGCGAATCGACTCGGCAACCTTGATCGCTTCCTCCTTGCCTGTTCCCGGTAATACAATGGCGAATTCCTCTCCGCCATAGCGTGCAACCAGTTCGCCGGCACGTCGAATGCGGTTTTCCAGTTTCGCAGCTATCTTTTGCAGGCAGGCATCGCCGGCGACATGGCCATACGTGTCGTTGTACTGTTTGAAAAAATCGATGTCGCACATTAATAGTGAAAGTGGCGCATGTGAACGTTTGGCCCTGCGTAATTCGGCATCGATAACGTTATCGAACTGGCGCCGATTGGCGATGCCGGTCAATGGGTCGGTAATAATCAGTTTTTTCAGTTTTTCGTTACTTATCTGTAATTCGTGTTGGTAGTCCTGAATGGCTTTTTCTGCCTGCTTACGATCCGTGATGTCACGGAAAATGGCGGAGAAGAGTTTATGTTCGCCCAGATCTATTTCGCCGACGACGATCTCAATGGTGAAAACTGTGCCGTCTTTACGTAGCGCCTGCACCTCGCGGCCTATGCCAATAATATTGCTTTTGCTGCCGTTTAAGTAGTTGTTTACGAAAGTGTCGTGGTGAATGGCGTGATTGTGCGGAACAAATTTATTCATCGACTCGCCCAACATCTCCTCGCGCGTGTAACCCAGGATCAATTCAGCCGCCCGGTTGTATGACTGGATTATTCCTTTTTGGTCAATGGTGATAATGCCGACGGCGTCATTGTTGTATAAGGCACGCAGATGCTCCTCGCTCCTTTTAAGGTTGAGGTGTGAGCGATAAGCCAATAGCAGGTTACCAACAGAGCGAAACAGGGTCTCATGGCGTTTGTACAGTTCCAGTGTGAAATCGCTGCCCTCGCGGTTGATGAAGGCCGCCACGCCGGTCAGCTTGTTGCCGGCCAAAATCGGCAGGGCCATCAGATTACCGGTGGCGATGCATTGGTCCGGCAAACCAGTAGGCAGATTTTCCGCCGCCGGGTTGTTGCTCACAATCACGGTTTGTGCGGTTACAACTTTGCCTATCAGGTTGTCAAAATCGGTAACAGTGCAGGAGTTTTGCAGTTCTGAGATGGTTAGGGGGGGCGACTCGCTTCGATGACAGATCAGGCTGACAGGGCTTAGAATCTGTTTGCCACGCCGTTCCTGCAGTTCGTATATTATGCCGCATTCGCTGTGTACCATACGCACGAGGTTGCCGAGAATTTCGTTAAAGACATCGGCCGAGTCCATGCGGGTAATGAATTTGGATTGGACCTGGCGAATGGCGTCGATGATGTTGCTATAGTCTGTAAGTTCAGTTTCACGCTGATGAATCTTGTTGCGCATGAATTCAAAGGCGCTGATGCATTCGCCAATCTCGTCGGGTCCGGGCTCGGGCAGAGTAATGGAGAAGTTGCCGAGGGAGAGGTCGTGTGCGGCGCGCGACAGGCGCATGATAGGTTCACGTATCCAGCGGTCGAGTACGATGGCGCTTGCCAGCATGGTGACCGTAATGATGGTAAACAGGATGATAACCAGTTGTTGATGTACTGACGAATGCCGGTTGATTAGGTCTTTGATATCCACGTAGACCTCAATGGTCCCCAGAGGTCTATTGCGGTAGGTTACCTCATGGCGCAGCATATTGTAGTTTTTCCCCGGCGGTGATTCGTTGCGGTGTAGGGGGAAGAGGATTTTGTCTTGTGCGTCTCTTACTATGAGGCTGTTCCATTGGCGGTTTTTCTGCTCGACCCGTTTGCAGGTGGCGTAGACATGGGCCAGATCGCGGGTCAAGAGCGACGGTATCAGATTGTCGCCTAGTAGTTCCAGATAGGCATTTTCCTGATTGATCAGGGTTTGCTGTTCGTGGTGTAAATAGGACGGTGTCCAATAAAAAAACACTGCGGAAAACAACAGTGCGAGCATTACAGTAAGAGGCAGCAGTAGTTTTGTTCTTATCAGCATGTCTGACTAGTCGCTTTGATAAAAAGGCCGCAGGTCAAGTTTTTGCAGGCTGCTATATTCATCGAGCGAGGCTGCGCCCAATTGGCCAATCGGAATTTGTTGCAGTAGGGTGCGACCGTCTTCGCTATGGTTTAACTCCACAAATGCCTTGATAAGCTTTGCCGCTATGTCGTGTGCAACGCGCGGGTGAATCGCGATGGGATGGGGTGGGAGCTCCTGGCTGGTATGAATGATTCGTAACTGATCGCGCAGCTCGGGCGCCAGGGCGGCAAATGTTTTTAGTACGCCACCACCGGCTGCATAGGATCCGCTGATAACGTTCAAGTAGACCGATGTATGGCTGCGTACGTACTCGGATCGCGTGTTGATCGAGTAGAGAGTGGCCAAGTCACGGCGGATCATGATGGATGCTCCCAGGGCGTTTGCAGAGGGGTAGGCGATAGCTTGTCCGTCCAGTTGATTCGGTGAGGTGAAGGGACTGCCCTTTTTAACGACCAGGATACCAGTCAGGCTGCCATGGGTATCGCGTAAAACCGGTTGGTAACCCTGTCGCTTGTTGCTCAGGATCAGGTGATAGGGATTCATGTAGGCCAGATCATAAGTCCCCTTTTCCAAGGCCCGTTCGAAGTCAGGAATGCTGTTGGCGGCGTCAAAGCGGATGGGGATGCCTGTGCGTTTTGTTAGCTCGGCGAGCAAGGGGTGCCAGATGTCCGCCATGCGGGTGGCGTCGTATTGTGGTACGGCGCCGAACAACAGCGGGGACTGCACCTGCCTGCCCGAGGCAACAGGTGTTGTAAGACCCAACAGCAACGCGGTGAGTATTACCTTTCTCATGATAGGTTTAACCTGAATCACACGTGTTTCCGTTGTATCGGCGAATAACTAAAAAAGTTAAGTTATTCAGTCAAATAGCCGGCTTTCAGTAGGGTATCCCCGGAGGCTATGGTTGGGGAGGTTTTTCGCGGTGATAGTGAGGGGGGAGGACTCTATTAGCGAAATTTTTTATAAAAGTTCTCCATTGCCCCATTGAATTCCTTGTATGGTTCGGGAAGGTGTTTTAATGCATGATAGGCGGAGTTTAAAAACAGTAGGTTAACGATAAATGGGGGAGTGAAGATGCGCTTGATATTGCTTGGTGGTCCCGGTGCCGGTAAGGGTACCCAGGCCGGTTTTCTGGTAGAACACTTTAATATTCCACAAATCTCCACTGGGGATATGCTGCGTGCGGCCGTCAAGGCGCAAACCCCTCTGGGGTTGGAGGCGAAGAAGATTATGGACGCCGGCGGACTGGTTTCCGACGATATCATTCTCTCTCTGGTCGAGGAGCGCCTGAAGAACCCTGATTGTAAAAATGGCTACTTGCTGGATGGCTTTCCCCGCACCCTGGTTCAGGCTGAGGGTATGCGCAAACGGGGTATCAATGTGGACTGCGTGGCCGAGATCCATGTGGAAGACGAGGAGATCATCAAGCGTATGAGTGGCCGGCGCGCGCACCTGGCGTCGGGCCGTACCTACCATGTCCTGTATAATCCACCCAAGGTGGAGGGTAAAGACGATGTTACCGGAGAAGATCTGGTGCAGCGCGATGACGATAAGGAAGAGACCGTGCGCAAGCGCCTGGAGGTCTATCACCAGCAGACCGAACCGCTGATCGGTTACTACTCCGGTTGGGCCAAACAAGGTGGTGCAGGTGCCCCCCGTTATGCCCGCGTGGAAGGGGTGGGCGGTGTCGAGGAGATCCGCGACCGTTTGATCAAAGCACTGGCCTGAGGATTGCGGCCGGTCCCTTCCGGGCCGGCCTTTTCTTTATCTCACCTATTCATCCTGTGATCATCCTGACAGGACTTATCCTCTTGCAGCCGATATAATCGCCTTTTATTTTCGGGTCGGCGAGTTATGAAGTATTGCAGCCAGTGCGGTGCACCCGTGGTGAAAAAACAACCACCGGACGAACAGGTGGAACGCCACGTCTGTGAGCGGTGCGACACCGTGCACTACATTAATCCCAAGATCATTGCCGGTTGTCTGCCCCTATGGCAGGACAAGATCCTGCTCTGTCGGCGCGCCATCGAGCCGCGCAGCGGCCTGTGGACCCTGCCCGCCGGTTTCATGGAGGTGGGTGAGTCGGTCAGTGAGGCCGCCCGGCGTGAGACCTGGGAGGAGGCGACGGCCCGTATGGCCGACGTGACCCTGTATACGGTATTCAGCATCCCGCGTATCGATCAGGTCTATCTCTTCTTCCGTGGCGAACTTTCCACCCCGGAGTTTGCCCCCGGCGTGGAGAGCCTGGACGTGCAGCTGTTCAGCGCGGGCGAGATTCCCTGGCAGGAGCTGGCCTTTCCGGTGGTGCGCGCCACCCTGGAACACTTTCTTCGCGATCGAGAACGTGGCGAATTTCCGGTCCATAGCGCCGATATTCGCTAATTTTCCGCTGTTTCAGCGTTTCCCGTAATTCCCCCTCATCCTAACTCTCTCCCCGCGGGGGAGAGGGGACAAAGGAGGGTATGAGCGAAGCTGTTAACAATTTAAATTACTTAAGTGCATTAAAGGTGACTATGAATATTGAATTGACCATTGCCCAGGAATTGACTGTACGCCCCGAGCAAGTGATCGCGGCAGTAAACCTGCTGGATGACGGGGCGACCGTGCCCTTCGTTTCCCGTTACCGTAAAGAGGTGACCGGAGGCCTGGACGATACTCAGTTACGTCATCTGGAGGAGCGCCTGCGGTATCTGCGCGAACTGGAGGAGCGGCGCGCAACGGTGATCAATAGCATCCTGGAGCAGGGCAAGATGACCGACGGGCTTAAGCAACAGATCCTGGATGCGGATACCAAGACCCGATTGGAAGATCTCTATCGTCCGTACATGCCCAAGCGACGCACCAAGGCGCAGATTGCCAAGGAGGCGGGACTGGAGCCGCTGGCCCAGGCCTTGTACGCCGACCCCAATCTCGATCCCCAGGAGCAGGCATTGGCCTACGTTGCCGCCGATAAAGGCGTTGACGATGTGAAGGCGGCGCTGGAAGGTGCGCGCTATATCCTGATGGAGCAGTTTGCCGAGGATGCCGAACTCGTGGGTAACCTGCGCACGCAGTTGCAGCAAAAGGGGCAGATGGTGGCCAAGGTGGTGGCGGGCAAAGAGCGCGAGGGGGAGAAGTTCTCCGACTATTTTGAGTTTTCCGAGCCAGTGCACAAGCTGCCCTCTCACCGTATTCTGGCCTTGTTGCGCGGCCGCAACGAAGGTGTGCTGCAACTGGATCTGACCATGCCCGAAGACGAAGGACTGGCCAGCAACGAACCGGGTGTGTGTGAGCGCACGATCGCTGCCCATGCCGGTATTGCCCAACGCGGGCGCAAGGCCGATGGCTGGTTGAACGAGGTGGTGCGCTGGACCTGGCGCGTCAAGCTGCAATCGCAGCTCGATCTCGATATCAAAAAGAGTCTGCGCGAACAGGCCGAGACCGACGCCATTCAGGTCTTTGCCCACAACCTGCGTGACCTGCTCATGTCATCGCCGGCCGGTGATCATGTCACCATCGGTCTGGACCCGGGGCTGCGCACAGGCGTCAAGGTGGCGGTGATCGATGCCACCGGCAAGGTGGTCAATACCGGTACTATCTACCCCCACGCCCCCAAGAACCAGTGGGACCAGTCCATCGAGATCCTGGCGGCGTTGGCGCGCAAACACGCCGCCACGCTGATCAGCATCGGTAACGGTACCGCTTCCCGCGAGACCGACAAGCTGGCGGGTGATCTGATGAAACGCTATCCGCAGCTGGGTCTCACCAAGATCGTAGTCAACGAGGCCGGTGCCTCGGTCTACTCCGCTTCGGAACTGGCAGCCAAGGAGTTTCCCGAGATGGATGTCTCCCTGCGCGGCGCTGTCTCCATTGCCCGGCGTTTGCAGGACCCGCTGGCGGAGCTGGTAAAGATCGAACCCAAGTCCATCGGCGTCGGCCAGTATCAGCACGACGTCAGCCAGACTCAGTTGGCGCGCAGTCTGGACGCGGTGGTGGAGGATTGCGTCAACGCCGTGGGCGTGGATGTGAATACCGCTTCGGTGCCCTTGCTGGCTCGCGTCTCCGGTATGAATCACACCCTGGCGGCCAATGTGGTCGACTATCGCGATAGCCACGGCGCCTTTAAAAACCGCGATCAGTTGAAGAAGGTGCCCCGCCTGGGTGACAAGGCCTTCGAGCAGTGCGCGGGGTTTCTGCGCATCGTCAATGGTGACAATCCCCTGGACGCCTCGGCGGTGCATCCGGAGGCCTATCCGCTGGTGCGACGCATTATCGATGTTACCGGCAAGGATGTGCGCGAACTGATGGGCGATGCGCGTCTGTTAAAGTCCCTCAAGGCCGATCAGTTTGTCGATGAAAAATTTGGCAAGGCGACGGTCAGCGATATCCTGGCCGAGTTGGAAAAACCCGGTCGCGATCCGCGTCCCGAGTTCAAGACCGCGACCTTTAAGGAGGGTGTGGAGGAGATCAAGGATTTGAAACCGGGCATGATTCTGGAAGGTGTCGTCACCAATGTCACCAACTTCGGTGCCTTTGTCGATATCGGTGTGCATCAGGATGGTCTGGTGCATATCTCCGCGTTGTCGGAGCGCTTTGTCAAGGATCCGCGCGAGGTGGTCAAGGCCGGCGCCATCGTCAAGGTGAAGGTGTTGGAGGTGGATGTACAGCGTAAGCGTATCGGTTTGAGCATGCGCCTGGATGATGAGATCGTCGCCGCGAAAGGGGATGGCAAAGTTGACGGCAAGGAGGCGCGCGCAGCACGACCCAAGGGCGAAAATAAAAATGCACAGCGTCCTGCGCAGAAACCGCAGCCGGCGTTGGGCGGCGCAATGGCCGAGGCGTTCGCGCGTCTGAAAAAGTGACTTTGCTCAACCCAGCACGAACTGGATTGCATCTTCGTACTGTTGGTCGACCTGTTTGACGATTCGGCTAATGACGGATTCACTCAGTTTCAGCTGTTGCCACGCCAGCGGTTCCAAGGGCGGGATGAGCAGGTTACCATTGTTGCCCAGTTGCAATGCCGAGACGATGATATCGGCCACATGGCAGGTGGCAATCTCTTCCATGTAGTTTTGTGCCAGGGCCGGCTTGTGGTGGTAACGGGCCACCTCGCTGAGTGTGGGAGGCAGCTGCCAGGATTTCATCAACAAATAGCCGATATTGTTGTGGGAGAAGCCCAGCAACCGTTCTTCGATGGTATGCATGACCACCGAACCGGCGTGGGCGCTTTGCAGACAGCGATGCGCCTGCTCGGGCAGGTGGCTGAAGATGATCAGCGAGCCGATGTCCTGCAATAAACCGGCAACAAACAGGCGTTCCGGGTTGTGTTCGCCGCGCTGAGTGGCGATGATGCGCGCCGCCACGCCGGTGGCGATGCTGTGTTGCCAGTAGCCCTTCAAGTCCAACAGCTCTTGCGGGATGTTCTCAAACAGGGTGATCACCTTGGTGGCAAGCACCAGGTCCTGTAACTGTTGCATGCCGACTACGGTGACTGCCTGAGTAACGGTTTCGACCTTTTTGTTGAAACCGAAAAAGGCGCTGTTGACCAGGCGCAACAGGCGCGCCGACAGGCTGATATCTTCATTGATTAAAGTGCCAATCTGTGCGGCGGTCGCATTGGGGGAGTCGATCAGTTCCCGAAGGCGATAGTAGATATCGGGCAGCGAATAGACCTGACTTATCTTTTTGACGAGAAGTTCTGCGCTCATGAATTATCTCGCACATTTGCGCAACAGCGTCGCGTTGTAAAGCTCTTTGATCATGGGGTGTTGCAGGTCATTGAGCCTGAATAGTTTTTGCAGGATCGGTTCGTGGGCTGCGCGAGTGGCCTCGTCCAACTGCTCGACCTGTGTGCCGAGGCTGCCTGAGCCCTGTTCCCCCTGGATGTCCACCTCGGTAATGCCCCACTGGAGCATAATACGTATGTGTTTTTCCGATATTATTGATCCCTCGGCCAACAGTGTTCTGCCCTGGCTGGTGACATCCTGTGCGAGTTGCATGCCGGGTTTGATATCCGCAATAGGCATTAGCGCCATGGGTTGCTCCCTGCTGGTATCACATGTCCTCCTTATGTCAGATAAAAGGTTGTACGTTAATGCCCAATTGCGTCGGTGATTCGTGGCCGATGATCTTGTCTTTGCCACTGCGGACTGCATCGGCCAGGTCGAGATCATAGGGCGGTACGTAGTGCTTCTTTATAATGTTGTACATTATGCGTATTTTCGGTTGCAGTGCATTGTCCGGATTGCGTTGCGTGACGATACCGAGCAGTCCACTCTGCAGACGAACCAGTGAACCCACCGGATAGATACCGATACAGCGCACAAAGGACATGGCCAGTTTTTCATCGAAGTGGTGTTGGCTCCACTCCATGATTTTGCGCAACACGTCGGTCGGCTCCAGCGCCTTGTGATAGACGCGATCCGAACTCAAGGCATCATATACGTCGACGATACTGGCCATCCTGCCGTAGGGTGACATCTGTTCCCGGCTTAATCCAGCGGGATAGCCGCTGCCATCGACGCGTTCGTGGTGTTGGGCTACGACGTCGATGGCAACCGTGCTTATGTCCGATTCCTGTTTTAACACATCAACACCGCGTTCGACGTGGCTCTTCATAATAGCGAATTCGTCGTCTGACAATTTGGCAGGCTTGTTCAATATTTCGGAGGGTACGAGCATCTTGCCGATATCGTGTAGCAGGGCGCCGACGCCGATATGCTTGATAGTGGCAGCGTCCAATCCCTGGTGGCGGGCAAAGGCAATCATCAGAACACTGACGCTGATGCTGTGCAGATAGGTGTATTCGTCTGCGCTCTTGATACGGCTGAGGTAGATGAGGGCATCCTGATTGCGCAGAATAGAGGCAGTCATGGTGTCGACGATACCGTTGGCCTGTTCGGTTTCAATCTGCTTACCCAGGCGCACATCCTCCAGAATGTTGTGGACGATCCCGTTGGCCTCTTTCAGTATGGAGTGTGCCTTGCCCAATTCCTCATCGACACTGACTTGATATTTTGCGCCGGGCTGTTCATTTATCTGTTGC
This sequence comes from Proteobacteria bacterium UBA6915, assembly GCA_002450975.1. Classification (GTDB taxonomy): domain Bacteria; phylum Pseudomonadota; class Gammaproteobacteria; order UBA6915; family UBA6915; genus UBA6915. The sequence goes on along the minus strand of DKAX01000009.1, from coordinate 21,563 downwards.
TTGATCTTGCGGTCCAGCAGCTCGCGAATTTCTGATTCGGTCGGTGCGTGGTCATCATCCAGACCCTGATCGGTGTCTATGTATACCTGTTGTATGCCGGCGTTGAGAATTTTCTGAATGTCTTTTTCATCCTGCAGCAGAAAACTGTTGCGCAAAAAGGGATGGTTGAGCCAACTGGTGTTGACATCATGAATATACATGCCGATGCACAGGTGTCTGGCATTGATGCGTTTGATCATGCACGCGTTCCGGTTAAGTCCTTGGTAGATCTGGCGTTCTATATGATTTTTATAAGCCAGACAGCAGCCCCCGCGGGGGGCCTACCTGTTTATCGGCAACGCGTGGGTGGTAATTGAGGTTAAAATCGCTCAGGAGAATAGGGTGAGTTGTAGCCAGGCCGCGGTGCAGAGAAAGGTAATTTCCCCTATTTCAATCAGGGCACCGGCGGTGTCGCCGGTGGTGCCCTGCAAGCGTTGCAGCATCAACCGGCGCAACAGGTAAAAAAGCGCCAGGGTGGGGATCAGGCTCACTGTGAGGACAAGTGGCAGAACGGCTACTGCAACCAGGGCTTGCAGTGCTAGCAGTATCCACGCGGGCTTGCGCGGGAGATGATCGGCTAGGGCCTTGCCCAATCCTTGGTCTCGGGCGTACGGGGTGGTGGCAAACAGCAGCACGACCAGATTGCGCCCTAACCAGGGTGCTACCAGAAACGCGAGTAGTAGTTGGTGTTTTAGTAATAGATAGATGGCGCTGTATTTCAACAGCAGCGCCAGTACCAGGGCGGTGATCCCGGCAGGTCCGCTGGCAGGGTCTTTCATAATCGCCAGGGTTTTATCCTTGTCGCCATGGCCACCCAGCCAGGCGTCGGCGCTGTCGGCCAGACCGTCCAGGTGCAGACCACCGGTGATGGCCACCCACAAAGCCAGAATGGCCGCGCTGTTTAACGGCAGCGCCTGCTCAGGCAACAATCCGGCACCGGCACTGAACAACAGACCTAACAACAGACCCACCACGGGATAGTAGAGCACCGATTGACCCCATTGTCGGGATTCGATATCGATCATGCGCGGTGCGGGCAGTCGGGTCAGAAACTGCAGGGCCAACCACCAGGGTATTAACATCTTTAAATCTCCGGGCCGGAAAATATCAATCGGGGTAATACCAGTCCCTGGCCGTGGTCATCCACCTGAATTCGGATCAGGGCCGCGTAGGGCACCTGAAAGCGAAAGCTGTTTTGTACCGGCATCTGTAATACCAGGCGTAGAATCATGCGCATCATACCGGCATGGCCCACGATCAGCAGGTGTTGGCCGGCATATCCCTGCAAGGTGCTATGCCAGGCCTGTTCAATACGTTGGGCAAAATCGGTCAGCGGCTCTGCCCCGGGTGGTGTGTGCTTGACCGGGTCCTGCCAAAAGCGGTGCAGGCTGTCCGGTTCATTGGCCAGGATATCCGCAGCGGTGCGCCCCTCCCACTGGCCGAAGCCGATCTCCTTGAAACCCGGCTGCAGACTCAGGGGCAGGTTGCGTTGCTGGCTCAATTCGCGCGCAAACTCTGCGCAGCGGCTCAAAGGTGAGGAGATGATCTGCTGCCAGGGTATGGACTGGGCGGTGGCGGCGCGCATCTGGTGCCAACCGGTGTCGCTCAATGGGTCATCGGTCTGGCCGCGATATTTGTTGCCGCCGACCGGTTCACCGTGGCGTAGCAGGTCGATAGTGGTTGTGACGGTGTCTCGCATCAGCTCTGGTATCAACGTGCTTTTTCCGAGACACCGGCCTGGCTGAAGGTGGCCATCTCGTTGTGTAGGGCTACCGCCGAACGCAGTAGTTGTACGGCGCAGGCGGCGCCACTGCCTTCGCCCAGACGCATACCCAGGTCGAGCAGGGGCTCGGCAGCCAGGGCAGCCATCATGCGCTTGTGACCGGGCTCGGCGGAGCGGTGGGCGTAGAAAAACCACTGTTCACTACCTGGCCGGATACGGCTGGCACACAAGGCGGCGGCACTGCTGATGAAGCCGTCGATCATCGCTGGCAGTCCCAATTGTGCACAGTGCATATAGGCGCCGGTCAAGGCGGCGATCTCCAGACCGCCCAGACGGCGCAAGGCCTCCAGTGGGGTATCGATCTGTGCCAGATGCAGGTTCAGGGCCTGTTGAATGACGGCTGTTTTGTGTTGCATGCCATTGCTATCCAGTCCCGTTCCCGGACCAACGATCTCGCTGGCCGGTACATCCAGTAGCGCGCAGGCCAGGGCGGTGGCGCTGGTGGTATTGGCAATACCCATCTCGCCGCCGATGAACAGCTGGGCACCTGTCTGATGGGCGCGTTGTGCAGCGGCCTTTCCCTGGGTCAGGGCGGCCTCCAGTTGTTCCTCGTCCATGGCGGCCGCTTTGGCCAGATTGGCGCTGCCCGGTGCGACCCGTGCGCTGATGACACCGGTCAATGGGCCTGGTTCGCTGACGCAGCCCATATCTACCACTTCCAATTGAGCACCTATTTGACGGGCCAGTACATTGATGGCGGCGCCGCCTCGGGCGAAGTTGCGTACCATCTCCACGGTAACGGCCTGGGGAAACGCCGACACTCCTTCGACTGCGACGCCGTGATCCGCAGCGAACACGCAGATATGAATTTTATCCAGGGAGGGCTTCACCACCTGTTGCATGGCTGCCAGTTCGGTTGCCAGTTGTTCCAGGCGCCCAAGGGCCCCCGGTGGTTTAGTTAATAGTCCCTGGTGGGCTATGGCCTGTTGGCGCCAGTCATTGCTGATGGTTTTGACGGGAACGGTGACCCAGTCAGACTGCATGTTTTATCCTTTCAAGTTTAACGGGAGACCGGCCACCGTCAGGGTGACGCGGTCACAGAGGATGGCCAAGGCTTGATGCAGGCGCCCGGTCACATCGACAAAACGACGATTGATCTCTCCCAGGGGAATGATGCCCTGGCCGACCTCGTTGGAGACCAAGATGATGTGTCCGGGCAGTTGCGGCAGCGTCTCGAGTAACTCCTTTTGCTGTTGCTGCAACTGCTTTTCCTTTTCCAGCAGATTGCTCAGCCAAAGGGTAAGACAGTCTACCAGCAGACAGCGGTTTGTTGCAGCGTGATCATGCAGGGTTTGGGCAAGCGTCGTTGGGGATTCCAGGGTTTTCCAGTGATTGGGGCGGCGTTCCTGATGCAGGCGGATGCGCTCGGCCATCTCGGTGTCACCCCCTTGGGCGGTGGCGATATAGATGACCTCCAGGCCACTGTCGGCGGCACGCTGTTCGGCCAGCGCGCTTTTGCCGGAGCGCGCACCGCCCAATATCAATTCCTTCATGGTTTCGTCTTAGGCCGCCCAGCCAACCAGGGTCATGACGGCGATAATGGTTACCCATACCAGCAGGGTACGGATGACCAGATCCATGGCGGCATTGATTTCATTGACCAGGCCGTCGGCATCCAATTGTTCTTCGGCTGGTGGCAGCTGCAGGGCACCGATACCGGCGCAGCTAAGAACCTCCTCATTTTTATCCGCCCACACGCCTTCCAGGTCTTGTTCACAACCTCGCCACCTGTGTAACGCGTCGGTGAAGCTGCCGGTGATGCCGTAGCTCAGGCAGAGCAGTCTGGCCGGCAACCAGGCCAGGATGGAGTGGAGCTGGCGGCTGGACTGGGTGAAATCGCCGTTAGGATTGGTGAGGATCATCTCGTTGCGCAATACCCGGCTGAGTCGATAGAGCAGGGCGCCGAAGGGACCCAGAACAGCGAACCAGAAGATGACAGCGAAGACCTGATCATTGGCCCGCGCCAGTATGGCGCTGGTTGCTATGCGGGTGCACTCGTTGGCATCTTCAGGCAGATCGTGGTCACTGCCCAGCAGACGGTGTAAGGCCTCTTTGCCGGCCAGTTCATCGTCATCACGCAGGGCTTTGACATAGGCCTTGCCTTTTTCGCGCAGGTCGCGCGCCTGCAGGGTATAGAGCAGTACCAGCAGGCTCAGGATAAAGCCCAGGGCAGGGTGTATCTTCAGGGCTATCAACCAGACCAGTACAAAGAACAACAACGCCGGCGCCAACACCAGGACGACGCCGGTGGGGCCGTCACTGTTGGGCACGTGGGTCAGGCGCTGACGCAGGGTGTTGACCAGATTGGTGAACCAGCGGAAATTCTGGCCTTGCAAAAATCGCAGGTAACGCTCCGACAGGATGGTGATCAGGATGATTATCAGTTTCATGACTTCATGTGTCTGGTTGGTTGATGGGGAATATCATACGCGAACTTTTTTAGGCTTGCATCGGTCCGCCGTTTCAAGCCAATGCCTGTCGCAGGCGCTGCCAATCGAAATGGGGTCCCGGATCGGTTTTGCGTCCTGGGGCGATATCGTTATGACCGACGATGTGATTGACCTTGATCAATGGATAGGTCCGCATCAACGCCTGTGTCACCTGGATGAGTTGCCGGTATTGAATATCTTCATAGGCCTGATCATCGGTGCCTTCCAGCTCGATACCGATGGAAAAGTCGTTGCAGCGTTCTCTATCACCAAAACAGGAGAGCCCGGCATGCCAGGCGCGTTTCTGAAACGGCACATATTGGACGATTTCGCCATCGCGCCGGATGAGCAGATGGGACGAGACGCGCAGCTGGTGTATGCCGGTGAAATAGGGGTGGGCGTCAGGGTCAAGTTGGTTGGTGAACAGCCGGTCGATCCAGGGGCCGCCAAATTCGCCGGGCGGCAGGCTGATGCCGTGGATGACCAGCAAATCGATTGGCCCCCCCTCGGGGCGCTCATCCTGGTTGGGCGAAGGCAGGTGGCGGGCCTCTGCCAGTAATCCACTATGGCGATCGATGTTCATGTTCAGGCCGGTTGTTCGAGGTATCAGGCCAATGCACGTTGTTTGCCATGCTTGGGAGTGAGAATGGCATAGAGACTGTCGAGATCCAGGTGTTGTGCCAGATGGTCGGCAATACGGTCGATATTGTTCTCGCGAATCTGGTTCTGATCGGTCTGTTGCTGCGTTTGCAGACCCGCCCAGCGCAGTAGCTGGCGGCAGGCCTGGCCATGGTCGAACAGGCCATGCAAGTACGTGCCGAGGATGCGGCCATCGGCGGAGAGTGCACCATCGACGCTGTTTTCCAGTTGGATCACCGGCTGCTGCAGCGCCGGGCCCTGACTTCTGCCCATGTGAATCTCGTAGCCGTTGACCGGGACCGCCTCGCCATCCAGGGTGAGTCTGGCCTCATTGACCCGGGTCAGACGTTTCTCGTTGGCCAGGGTGGTTTCCATCTCCAGCAGACCCAAGCCGGCAACCTCGCCACGGCCTTCAATGCCGTGGGGGTCGAGCAGGCGTTTACCCAGCATCTGGAAACCGCCGCAGATGCCGATGATCTTGCCGCCGTAGCGCAGATGCTTGTGGATCGCCTGTTCCCAGCCGTTTTTGCGTAACCAGGCCAGGTCTGTCTGGGTATTCTTGCTGCCGGGCAGAATAATCAGATCGGCCTCGGGGATGCGCGCGCCGGGGCCGACGAAATAGAGTTCCACGTCGGGATGGGCGCGCAGGGGATTGAAATCCGTGTAGTTGCTGATGCGCGAGAAGGCAGGGACCAGAACGCGCAGGCGTTTCTGCCGTCCTCTGCCCTTGCTTGCAGCGCCCTGCTCCTGCAGATTCATGCTGTCCTCGCCGTCCAGCTGCAGATCCTTGAGGTAGGGTACAACCCCGAAAACCGGTTTGCCGGTATATTGCTCCAGCCACTCAAGACCGGAACGCAACAGGTTTTTATTACCGCGGAAATTATTGATGATGAAGCCCTGGATGCGCGCCTTTTCTGATTCATCGAGCAGGGCCAGGGTGCCGACGATTTGTGCGAAGACGCCGCCTCTATCGATATCGGCCACCAGGATGACCGGGCAGTCGACTGCCTCAGCGAAGCCCATGTTGGCGATATCGTTCTCGCGCAGATTGATCTCCGCCGGACTGCCCGCCCCTTCCACCAGCACGTAGTTATAGCCTTTGCGCAGCCGCTCATGGGCGGCCAGCACCTGTTTCATGGCCTGTGGTTTATAGCGGTGATATTCCATGAAACTCATATTGGCCAGCACCTTGCCGTTGATGATTACCTGCGAGCCCATTTCGCTGTTGGGTTTGAGCAGTACAGGATTCATATCGCTGTGGGGCTCCAGGCCGGCGGCCTGAGCCTGTAATGCTTGGGCGCGGCCGATCTCGCCGCCGTCGATGGTGACGGCGCTGTTCAAGGCCATATTTTGCGGCTTGAACGGTGCCACCGACAGACCGCGCCGCAACAATAGACGACACAGCCCGGTGACCAGTGTGGATTTGCCCACATTGGATCCGGTGCCCTGGATCATGACGGTGTGTGTTTGCATGGTGATGTGTATTGCCTTAAGGTATGCCGGCTATTGTACTGTAATCATCCGCCCTGGCCAGTGCATTGGCTGGCAAATTCGAAGTGAATCTCCATGGAAATTTTTCTTGTCTGCCTTGCTGCCGTACTACTTGATCTGTGGTGGGGTGAGTTGCGTCTTGCCCATCCCCTGGTGGGTTTCGGTCGACTGGCCGGTCGTCTGGAGTCGTTGTTACTCGGCCATCGGCAGGCGGGTGCCGAGGGCTATCTGTTAGGTGCCATTGCCTTGCTGCTGTTGGTTGTGCCGTTGTTGTGGCTGGCCTATCGCCTCTCCCTGTTGCTCTATATCGATGTGATCTTCGAGGTGTTGATACTGTATGTCGCCCTGGGCGCGCGCAGTCTGCGCGACCATGCCCGCAATGTGGCCCTGGCCCTGAAGGCAGGCAATCTGGAACAGGGGCGGCGCAAGGTGGCCTTTATGGTCAGCCGCGATTGCCGGCAGATGGATGAGGCGGCCGTGAGCCGTGCGGCAGTGGAGTCGGTGCTGGAGAATGGCAACGATGCAGTTTTCGGCGCCCTGTTCTGGTTTGTCCTGGCCGGCGCGCCGGGTGTGGTGTTGTACCGCACGGTCAACACCCTGGATGCCATGTGGGGTTATCGCACCCCGCGTTACCGTACCTTTGGTTGGGCGGCGGCGCGCTTGGATGATTTGCTCAATTGGGTTCCTGCGCGTCTGACCGCACTCTCCTATGCCCTGCTGGGAAGGTTACCCACCGCCTTGCGTTGCTGGCGACGCCAGGGGCAGCAATGGGACAGCCCTAACGGTGGACCGGTGATGGCCGCCGGTGCTGGCAGTCTGGGTATCAGTCTGGGCGGGCCGGCTGTATATCATGGGCAGATCAAACAACGGCCGGTGTTGGGGCAGGGGCCGGCGGCTGGCGTGGCCGATATCGGTCGGGCGGTACGTCTGGTCTACAAGGCCTTGCTTCTGTGGTTGTTGGTCATCGGTATAGGAGGGTGGTGGTTTGATTGGCCTTGAACACGGTGGACGCCTGAGTGCGGCGGTCCGGGAATTCGGACTGCCGGAAGACGAATGGCTGGATTTGTCTACCGGTATCAATCCGTTGAGCTATCCCCTGGGAGCAGTGCCTGCCGCGTGCTGGCAGCGTCTGCCCGATAGTGGTGAGCGTCTGTTGGCCGCGGCGCGCGAACATTACGCCTGTGAATCGCTTTTGGCGGTAGCCGGCAGTCAGGCGGCGATCCAGGCCCTGCCGCGCCTGTGTCCTCAAAGTAAGGTCGGGGTATTGCACCCCAGCTATGCCGAACATGGATGGCGCTGGCAGCAGGCCGGGCACAGCGTACAGACCTTGACGGTGGATGAGGTCTGGGCGGCAGTGGATTCGCTGGATGTGCTGGTACTGGTCAATCCCAATAATCCAACGGGTCATCTTTGGACAGTGGAGCAATTGCAGGACCTGGCGCATCGCTTGGCGCGACGTGGCGGCTGGTTGATCGTCGACGAGGCCTTTATGGATGTCACGCCACAGGCAAGTGTTGTCGGCTTTGCCGGGCAGTGGCCCAATCTGATCGTATTGCGATCACTGGGCAAGTTTTTCGGCCTGGCCGGGGCGCGGGTGGGCTTTGTCGCCGCCTGGGATGATTTGTTGCAGAGGCTGGCGCAGTGGTTGGGGCCTTGGACGGTTACCGGTCCTGCGGAATGGGCTGCCAGTCAGGCCCTGGCGGATTCCCAGTGGCAGGAACAGAATCGGCGCTTTCTGTTGCAGGCGTCGCAACGTCTGGTCCTGTTACTGACGGAGATGAACCTCACACCCGACGGCGGCAGCGCCTTGTTTCAATGGATCAGGCTTGATCAGTCCGAGGCCTGGTATCAGGCTCTGGCGCGTCGGGCGATCCTGGTACGGCGCTTTGCCGAACCGGCGGCGTTGCGTTTTGGCCTGCCGGCGGACGAGGTCCAGTGGCAACGTCTGGCGACTGCCTTGCGACAGGCGCATGAGGAGATCACATGCGCCTGCTGACATTTTTGGCCGGTATCCTGTCATTGGCAGTGGTATGGGCTCAATCAGAAATTCAGTCTCAACCGACAAGTCCCGCACCGAAACGTATTATCAGCCTGGCGCCCCACATCACCGAGCTACTCTATAGTGTTGGTGCCGGCGCACAGGTGGTGGGGGTGGTGAACTACAGCGACTACCCGCCCGAGGCGGCCAAACTGCCTCTGGTTGGCAGTTACCACGCCCTGGATATGGAGCGTATCGTCAGTCTGCAACCGGATTTGATCGTCGCCTGGCCCAGTGGTAATGGAGAAGCCGCGTTGGCACGCCTGCGTCAGCTGGGGTTTCGGGTGGAATTGAACGAGCCACACCGTTTGTCAGAGATCGCCACGGAATTGCGCCGGTTAGGGCAGGTTAGCGGTCATTTTGACGAAGGGAAGCAGGCAGCTCAGGATTTTCTGGCCGATTATCGGCGCTTGCGGGAACGCTATGCCACGGCCACGCCGGTGCAGGTTTTTTACCAGATTTGGGATCAGCCTTTGATGACTATCAATGGCGATCAGCTGATTAGCGATGTTATACGCCTGTGCGGTGGCAATAATCTGTTTGCCCATTTGGGGACGCTGGCGGCCAAGCTCGACCGAGAGGCGGTCATCGCCGCCGATCCCGAGGTGATAATCGCCAGCGGCATGGGCAATCAGCGGCCTTCCTGGTTGGATCACTGGAGCCGTTGGCCGGCTATGCAGGCTGTCAAAAACAATCAACTCTATTTCATTCCCGCCGATCTGATCTCGCGTCACACGACACGTATCCTGCAGGGGGCTGAACACCTGTGTAGGGCCCTGGATGCCGTGCGCGCCCTCAATCGCTCAGTACATTAACCGTAAAGTCTTCAGGTAATAAGGCGCCCTCCAGGCAGGCCCCGCTCATGCGGGTCTTGAACAGTAGGGTGTCACGCAGATCCGCACCAGTCAGGTTGGCGCGACTCAGGTTGGCCAGTCGCAGGTCGGCGCCGCGCAGGTTCGCGCCCGTCAGGTCGGCCCCCGACAAATCGTATTGCACCAGATTGGCATCGCCCAGGCAGACGCCGCGCAAATCGGCGTCGGACAAGGTGTGGCTGCCCCATTCCAGCACAACGGTAAACCCTTTTTTATCGTATATAGTGATCATGGATAGAAAAAAATAACGACATACCAGCAAGTTACATTAAGTGAATGCTTAAGCTTTTCGGGGCTGTGCCGATGATATCACAATGTTGCCCTCCACCAGTCTGTGCGTAGGTCTGGGGCGGGCTGGTCAACGGACTTAATGCCTCGATTCCTATGTTGATGATATTGGTTGCGGCACTTTGCGTGTCGATACTTATCCTGTCCATTTTTCTGGTTAGCCGGTTCGGACGGGAGACCTTTGCCACACTGAATTACAATGTCGTGGCCATAGCGCTTTTATTATCCGTTGCGGCAGTCGCTGCCTTGATGTTATTCAGTCAGCGATTGATTTCCGATGCCTTTGCCCTGCAAAGCGCCCTGATTCGGGTCAATCACCTGGTTCAGAGCAATGCCTTGAGTACACAGATCGCAATCGAAGAGATATTGCTGGAACACGCCGATGCCCGAGGTTTGGCCAACCGTAAAGAGGTGTTTGCCCCACTCAAAGAGTCCATCCAAGAGATTTCCAGTATTAAGGACCAGCATATGTCTGCCGGGCGTCAGCTGCCGGAATTGAATGAACGCGTCAGTGTCGGCTTGGGTATACTCATGGCCAGCCTGCAGGAGTGGCAACGTGTATTGTCGAAACTGCTGGCCAATATCGAACAGGGTAAAACGTATAGTGAACTGGAGACCGAACATCACGCGGTCTTTCGTCAGGTGTTGCGTATTACCAGTTCCATTGGCGACGAATTCGATAAGATCGTCAAGGAGACCAGCCGCGATTTGCGCCTGGTGAACATAGCGGTGATTTTGGCTCTGTTCGCCGGTTTTCTTATCATTACCGTCATATTGGTGCGCAGTTGGTTTGAGGTCGAGAATAAAAACCGATTGCTGCAACGCACCATGAATGAACTGGAGATTCAGAAATTCGCCCTGGATCAACACTCCATTGTGGCTATCACCGATGCGAAAGGTGTTATCACCTATGTCAATGATCGCTTGGTTGAGACTACGCAATTTAACCGCGAAGAATTGATTGGCAAGACTCACCGAATACTGAACTCCGGATACCACAGTAAGGCATTCTTTGCCGAGCTGTGGCGCACTATCAGCTCCGGCCGTGTCTGGAAGGGGGAGGTGCGCAACAAGCGCAAGAACGGCAGTATGTATTGGGTGGATACCACCATCATCCCTTTTCTGGATGAGGCTGGTAATCCATATCAATACATCGCTATACGCACTGATATCACCAACCGGAAGTTGGCCGAGGAGTCGTTGCGACTTAGCGAGGAGCGTTTCAAGAGCCTGGTCGAAAACATGTCTGACATGATCTGGGAGCTCAGCGCCAACGGGAAATATAATTTCGTTTCCAACAATGTCGTGGATATTTTCGGCTATCGTGCGGAAGAGATGGTGGGTATTGGTTTTACCGATTTTATGATGGAGGAGGAGGCCGCGCGATTCGTCTTGGTATACAAGCAAGCGCTGGAACGTGGCGTGCCGATTAGGAATCTGGAGACCTGGCACGTGGATCGTAACGGTCGACGTATCTGCGTGGTGATAAACGGTATACCGCTGACCGATGCGCAAGGCACGGTATACGCATTTCGCGGTGTAGGTAGTGACCTTACGGAACACAAGCTGGCGGAAGAGCGCCTGCGCAGTTCGGAGCGCGAACTCAGTACCATACTGCATAATTTGCAGGACACCTATTATCGCGTGAACCGATTGGGGGTCATCACCTTCGTCTCTCCTTCCATTGCCAAATTGTTGGGTGAACAATCCCATGAGTGGTTTGGCAAGCCAATGAAAAATCTCTTTGTCTATACGCAGGACTGGGAGCGATTGCTGGAGAGACTGGAGGCGCATGGGGGGCATGTCAATAACTACGAAACCCAACTCAAAACCAGTTTTGGTACCAGTGTCGAGGCATCGTGCAACGCCCAGTACTACTACGACGACAAGGGGGTCGTGCTGGGGGTGGAAGGGATTATGCGAGACGTCACCGAGGTCAAAAAGACCGAGAGGCGAAATCTGTTGCTGGCGACGGCGGTGGAGCAGGCCTCCGAGGCTATTGTGATTACCGATACCGCGGGCGCTATCCAGTATTGTAATCCCGCTTATCTGCAACAAACCGGGCAGGAGTTGGGTGAAGTTCTGGCTACCAGCGAAGTCCTGTTGCAAGGTGTGTCGGACGGTGATCAGATTACTGCCGCTAGTCTGCGTGAGCGCTTGCAGCTGGGGGTTTCCTGGACCGGTCAGCGCCTGCATAAGAAAAAGAATGACACATTTTATGAGCAAGAGTTGACTATAACGCCGATCAGTAACGAACAAAACGAGACAATCAATTACATTGTCATCAGTCGTGACATCACCCTGGAAAAACAGACACAAGAACGTGCAAGGCAGAGTCAGAAGCTTGAGGCTATCGGTACCTTGGCAGGTGGCATTGCCCATGACTTCAATAATCTGCTGGCAGCTATTCTTGGGTATACGGACCTGACCCTGTCGGACGTTCCTGAGGAGTCCAAGGCACACCGCAATCTGACCCAGGTTTATAGTGCAGCCAGTCGTGCCAAAGATCTGGTGGCGCAAATACTGACCTTTAGTCGTCAGCAGCCGACCGAACATACGGCCATACACCCCGACGCCATCGTCAAGGAAGTCTGTAAGTTGATGCGCGCCACCTTGCCCACCAGCATCGATATTGTGCAGGAGATCTACAGCGACGTCGGTAAGGTGATGATGGACCCGGTGCAACTGCACCAAGTCATCATGAATCTGGTGGTTAATGCCTCACAGGCCATGGGTAGTGAGCCGGGGGTTCTGGTGGTGGCGTTGGATGCAGTCAATGTGGATGAGACTTTTGCCAACTTAATACAACAACTTACGCCAGGTCCTTATGTTCGTCTGCAGGTGTCCGATACCGGTATTGGTATGACCAAGGAGATCATGGAACGTATCTTCGAACCATTTTTCACCACCAAAGAGGTCGGCCAGGGTACCGGAATGGGGTTGGCGGCAGTCCATGGCATTGTAACCGGCTACAAAGGGGCTGTTACAGTCGACAGTAAATTGGGTGAAGGCACAACCTTTAGTGTGTTTTTACCCCGGGTAATGGTGGCGGATAATGATACTGCAGAGGAGCAAGTAATGAATACCACAGCAAGTAAGGGTAAACATATCCTGTTTGTGGATGATGAAGAATTGCTGGCCGATATGAGCCGGCAAATGTTGGAGCGAATGGGTTATAGCGTTACCGCAACGACGGATAGTACCGAAGCACTGAAGCTTTTTACCGCCGAGCCGGGTAAGTATGATCTGGTGATTACGGATCAGACTATGCCCAAGATGACCGGTGATGTTCTGGTGAAGGAGCTGTTAAAAATCCGCCCTGATTTACCCGTTATTCTCTGTACCGGCTACACCCATAAAATCACGCCGGAGGATGCTAAGGAGATAGGTATCAAGGAATTTCTCATGAAGCCAATAGTTGGTCGGGATATGCAAGCGGTGATTGAGAAGGTATTGCAAATCAGCAATTAATATTTTTACTGGGCCGTTAAGATGAAAAAAGTAATCGTAATAGATGATGATCCAGCTGTAGTGGATGTCTTGCAACAGATATTGACGCGCGCAGCATATCGGGTGGCTACCGCTGCTGATGGTCAGGAAGGTATCAAGCATTTCGAATCGGATCCTGCCGATCTGGTGATTACCGACTTGACCATGCCGGGCAAGGACGGCATGGAAACAATAAAGTATTTGAAACAACATCACCCTGAGGTGAAAATCATCGCCATCTCCGGGGGAGGCACCCGCTTTCCGGAATATTTTCTGCCCATGGCCAAAGAGGCCGGCGCTGCAGCCTATCTGAAGAAGCCTTTTAACAAGCAGGAATTGTTGTCGTTGGTGGAAGAGGTGTTAGGGACCGGTGGATACCGCTAAATGTTTTTTGCCGATCTCCCTTAACGTATTGACCGCTAGTCCCGCTTCGAAGCCTTGCTGCAAGGCGCGCGTTAATCGCTGCTGCGCACTACGACCCATACATTGATGCTGCGGGTCACCCTCCATAGCTTCTACCATACCGGCAATGAGAAAATCCCGGTCAAACTCCTCGACAGTCAACCAGGTTTGTATGTCGATAACATCATGCGCGACGGCGCGCGCCAGTGTCTGGTGTTCCCGCCAGAGTTGCTCTACAGTGCCGCCGACTTCCAAACCGGCGATATTGGTGGTGAGGATATAGACATTCTTGATGACCAGCTGTTGCAGCATCTCATGGTCACTGCCGACGATGCGGCTGGGGATGTCCACACAGGCCAGGGCTTGTTGCAATAGCCCGGCGCGCGGGCCGTGCATTACCGATGGGATCAGAATTTTGGCGTCCTGCCCCTTTTTCTTTTCAAACCAGACGGAGACTACCGTCGGGTCTGTATAGTCGTATTGGCGCCAATCCCGCGGTAACAGCTCATTTTGTAACAGGGCAAGTTTATCGCGCCAAGCGACCGGAATACCTGCCAACGAGGTGTGCAAGTCCTTTTCCGCTACCGCCAGCAATACCATGGCGGGATCGGGTAGGGCAGCGGCCGCTTGTTCGATCTCGGTGGTACGCAATACCGGGTAGACCGGATGTCCCAGGCGCAACAGGCCCCGGGCAAAGACGCCGGCCATTTCGCCGATACCGATGATCACGACGGGTGGGAGGAAGCTGGTGTTCATGTTAAACCTCTTCGGTTTGCTTATAGACAACGCGAATAGTGAAATACTGATTCTCTTCCAGAACCTTGAACAGGCGATCGATATGGGGATAGCGCCCCGGTTGTAGCGCGGCATCATGGGCTTGTTGGCCATACAAGGCCAATGCTGTGGCTACGGCGTTGGGTCCGAGTCCGCCGAATCGTATCGCAATAGTGTAGTAAATGCGCAGGGTAGCACGGTTTTCCGGTAGGTTTTCAATGGTGACGATCGGTGTGCTGGTTTCGGGGAGAAGAAGCTCTAATCGGTGGATTTTTGCCAGGTCTTGCTCGCTCAACAACAGATTTTTGTCTGACATGATCCCACAACTTTTCAACGGCCACCAAAGAAGAATGCGTACTAGTCTAGTTTATAATTGTTTATATAACAATATGTTAATTAATTAATTGATTGGCTTATTACTTCTCTCTATGGGTGATTGCGCCGTGGTGGAGCGGGGCTTATTGTCTCGACTTTTTAAACCAAGTCAGGCCCCGATGTACGAGCACACTGACGGCGTACGCCACCAGCCAGGGATCAAGCAGATAATCCCAAAGGTTTTCCGATTCCAGGGCAGTTAGCTGGTAGCCAAACAGGGCAAGCAGCAGGGCCAGGGCGAGCGCGCTCTGATTGCGCAGCCAAAGGATGCTGGCAACCAGGAGGATAAACAGCACCAGTAGCACTGGCTGAAAACCCCATTGATAAGGGTCCACCATGCCCAGGCCCAGACTTAAAGGGTAATAGACCAAACCAAGTACGGCGATGATCGCCCAGGCGCTGGCCGGCATGATGGGTTGCTGCCTGGTCTGATGGAGTTGCCGATGGAGATAGAGGGTCAACAACACCACAGAGCACAGACTCAGTTCACCCAGCACACCCCTGATATATCCCGCCACAGGAAGTCCGTTTACCGGCAGAAAACTCACCATGAACAGGCATAGCAATGCCGCGCCGCGCCAGCTGGTATGCGGCATTTTCCTCCACAGTGACAACGTAGCGGTCGCCATGATTGTTGTGGTGCTCAGGTGGATGGTCAGGAGTTGCAGCGTTGTCATGGCAGATGTTGATCTACAAAGGCACGGTTGAAGCGCACATGTTTGATATTTTGGCGCCGCCAGGTATAGAGGATATGGTAGTCGCCGGTTTGATCGCGGGTAATGAACGGATAGGAATACTCACTGTCGCTGTTGGTGTTCTGGTCGGCGGTGTCGTCTTCCAGGCGGTGGATCACCCGCCACTGTCGGCTGCTGCTATCCATCAGGGCCAGCGAGAGGCGGCGCCGGTCGTTATCTTGGGTGTCATTCAGTACCAGCAGCAGGTGTTGTTCGTCGTGTGCGATAGCCATGGCTGCCGCATTGGGGTTGGGGATGTCGGTGTACTGCAGGTTATGCCAGTTTTGACCACCGTCTTGCGTTTCGGCGATGAGCAGGTGACCCGGCTGGGGACCTGCATCGCGCATCAGGGCGATCGCCTGCTGTCCATCCAAAGCTACGATACTGGGTTGCAGGCTGCCACGGCCATGACTGATGCGGCGCTTGTCGGTCACGCTGGCCTTGTTATCAATGCGTAGTAATTCGGCGAATTTTCCCGCCATCTCGTGGTAGGCGGGCAGGGCCAGATCACCGTTGCCGTAGTTCAAAGGCGCTGTCTTGACCAGGGTGCTGACGTTCATGAACGGTGAACTGATCAGGCGTTTCGCTGGCGACCAGGTATGGCCGTTGTTCTGGGAGTAGCTGGTGTTGATGGCGCTACCTGCCCAACCACCCACCGATACACTGACATAGAACAACCAGAGCCGGCCATTGCCGTCATTGTACAACACGGGGTTGCCCAGCTTTTTGATATAGCGATAGACCTCGGCTTGGGTCTGTGTGCGTGTCACCTGTTGTTGCACAGGGTTCCATGAGTTGTTCTTTGGATTGAACCGTGCGCCGTACAGGGCCACATCGCGCGCCCCTTCGCGGCTGCCGCCGAACCACAAAGCCATGAGTTCACCATTATCGGTGGGGGCAACGGTGGCGGCGTGTACCGAAGCGGTGGGCATCTGGGCGCTGACGAATTGGCTGCGTATGAACGGGGCACTGGCGTCTGTGGCCTGGTTGTCACGCTGCGTGAAGGGGGTCGGCTTGAATTGCCAGTCAGTGTGTTGTCGCATCGCCTGACCGATCTGCAAGGTGCCGATCAAGGCGACTGCACTGAAAAAAAGGCTGTGAATGACGATAGATTTTCGCTGCACGTTTACCGGGTCTTAAAAATAGTAGAGCAGTTCAAGTTGCAAATAGTCTTCCTTGTTCAGAAAGGCAAAGGCGCTGTCGTCGGCAAAGTTCTCGTAGCCACGCCAACGGCCATTGAGTTTCCAGTTCTCGCCCAGACGCCGGCTGACCTCTATCGAATAGAGCCAGCCATCCTCTTCGGTATCGGCGATGACGCCGGCCAGCAGCTGGCTACCCTGGGTGTCGTTCAGATTGAGGCGCATGCCGGCAAATAGGTCCCGTTGCATAGGTGTGGGTGCCTCGTCGCCCCGGCTGTCGTACAAACCCTCCAGTAACAGCCCCACATCCCAGCCAGTGTCAAAGAATCCGGCCAGGGTATGCTCTAGCCCGGCGGTGACCGCCTGGTAATCTTCATCCGTGAGGTGTACATGAATCGCCTCCAGTTTCCATAAGGTGTTGCCGGTGACCGCCTGTAACTCCAGTCCGACTTGTTTGATTAACGGGTAATACGGGGCCAGAACGGGTTGTCCCTTTTCATTAAACGCGAGTTGCAACTGCGGCGTGCGCGCCGTGCCGTCGAACCAGGTGAGGGCGATATCGCCATCATCCAGGGCGTAGGACCAGCGCAGCGCCACATCGGGGTTGTATTGTTCACGGGACGACTGATAGTGCGTCAGGCTGTCATCCACAGGCAGCGGTAGACCCAGTCGGCCATCGGCGCCGGGAAATGTGCGTTCACGAAACATCGGCAGCAGATAGGCCTCGAGATTGCCGTACTCACTGAGATAGACCAGATTGACCATGGGCTGCCCCAGCTTCTGTTCGCCGTCCGGATCTTCCACCAGATCGGTCTGGTTGATTATGTCGACCAGGTGTTGCGACTCGGTAACCCCCCAGAAGACCTTGCGTATGCCGGTGTTCAGGGTCCAGCTGTCGGCGACATAGGCCAGGTTGAGTTCGCGGAAATCACCGTGGCTGCGTTGGTCGTCCAGTTGGTCCTGGCGATAAAAACCGATCAATGAAAAGTTGTAGCGGCCATCGTCAGATTTTGCGTAGTACTCCGGTTGCAGCAGCAGTGAACCGCTGTCGGGGGCACTGTCGTTGTAGTCGGCCTTCTGGCCGAAGTGGCGTCCCTCAACGCCGAGGTAACCGCCGATGTCGGCGTGTACGTTGTTGTTCAACATGCACCCGGCAATCAAACCCGCATACATAGTATTACGTAACATCGCGTCTCCTTTTTGTTATCGATGCAACAGGGCGACGAAGCGGCCGGAGAATTGTACCGCAACCTCGCCTTGTTCTTGTATGGATGAATGCAATTCCATGCGGGCGCGGCCGCGCTTTTTCAATTGGCTGATAAATTTACTACGTGCGTTGATGTCGTCAAAACTGCAGCAGGCGGAGAAATCGCTAGTTACCGCCGTGCGATAATCAGTCTGGTTGGACTGAATAACAATCTGGCAGCCCAGTTTTTCCCTGTGCAACCAAAAGGAGAGCAGGCCCCAGCAGGCGACGGTGCATAAGGTGTTGAGACTGCCGCCGAAGGCGGTTTGTTTGTGGTTGATGTTTTCGCTGATGGGGGCGCTGACGCAGAGAAGTTGCTCGGTTAATTGCCGCACGCCAATGCCCATGGCCCGGGTGATGGGTATCTCCTGATGGAGTTGCTGTTCCAGCCAGCGCGTTGCGTCGTTTGGGTCAAACATCGGCGGATTGTCGCCTGTTATGACCAGTGATGCAAATCGACCGCTGTGTTGAATTCGGGCGGTGACCAGTTCAGAGTTTCCAGGATTTGCCGCGGCGTGATGGTGGTGCGCTGATAGCGGAACAACACCTTGACATATCCGACCGCGACCTCCTTACCTGCGCTGAGAAAGTGTTGTTCGATATAAAACCATTTGTCATCGACATGGCGCACCTGCGAGTGGAGTTGATAACGCTGCCAGGGGTTCAGGGGACGGAAGAAGCGGATGTTGGCGGAACCGGCGATCAACTGCCAGTGCTTGCGCAGCATCGGTCGCAGCAGGCCGGTGCGGATCAACAGATCGAAACGCCCCAGGTCCATGATGGTCAGGAAGCGGCCGTTGTTCATGTGCAGATTGATGTCGAGGTCGTTAGGCCAGACCCGCAGCTTCAGGCGTGACTCGCCCAACGGCGGCAGTTTGTGACCCAACAGACCGCGTAAAAACACCAGTATCATGCGCACAATGAGATTCATGCGTTAAGTGTGGCAGGCGCGGTGGGAAAGTCGAACGGGCGTTGTTTAGACCTGGACATTCACCAGGCTGCCGGGCTGGCTGGCCTGGGCTTGTTGGGCAAGCTGTTGGTAAGGGTCCTGGCGTTGTTTGGTTTCGTCAGTGGCCTGCAGCTTTGGGCTATCGTCATCACGGTCGCCGTCTGACGATTCAGTGTCCTGTACACCGACTTCGTCGGTGGCCTTCTGCGGGGAGTCTTCGCCGGTCTCTTTGGCCAGTTCCGCGCGTGCCTCGGTAGCCATGGTGGCGGCTTCGCGGGCGACGGCGTAGTCCTGACCTGACGGGTGGGCGGGGGCGCGGGCGGCGGCCTGGATGGCCTGAGCCTTGCGCAAGGTCTCTTCGGGACTGCGGCCCTCGGAGGTGTCGATCTGGACCTCGCCGCCGATGGCATAGGAGCGCCCATCGGGGCCGCGTTGAAATTCGAAGTGGGCGCCACCCTTGGCAATGCCGCCGGCTGCGGCCTGATGGGCCTGTTCGTGGGCGCGTACCTCCCGGTCGCGGGCCTGCAACTGGTCGACGACCCGCTGCTCTTCCGGGGTCAGACCTTGTGGGTTTTCCTCTTGTTTGTCCTGCTCATTTTGCTGTGGATCGGCCAGCGTCTGTTGCTTGGCTTCGACCTCGGAAGTTACGCTGCACTGTCCGTCGGAGCAGGAGCCCGAATCCGTCTGCACCTGGGTGGGTGTGGTGGATTGCGACTGTTGTTCCGCTTTGCCGGAAACACCGTACTGGCTGCGGATAAGGTCGAAACTGGGTGATAAGTTGCTGATTTCCATCGTCTGGCCCGATTGAAAAAGGAAACCACCCCCTGGGGGGCGGTATTCTTATATATCTATCGGCCAATACGGGGCCAGGTTTAGCGGTGGCTAGCGTACGGTAATGACCACGTTTTCCGAGGCCTCACCAAACCATTGGTTGTCGTCGCCGACCATTTGCCATTGGAAGTTATAGATGCCGGGTTTTTCCGGGGTCATGATGTTGAAGGTAAAGGACTTGATGTCACCCGGGCGGACCAATTCACCGTCGTGCATCTCGACCTGATCGATTGACCAGGTCAGGTTATTGTCGGGATTGCGCGACACCAGGCGATTTTGCGCGCCCTGCCAGTTATCGCTGCCGCCATTTTTAAATACGACGGTCACCTTGTAGGGTTTGTTCTTATCCATGAGGGCGAAGGGCGGATTTCCCTTGCTCAGCCCTGGCAGTTCCTGGTGGATAAACTCGGCATAGACAGCCGGCGGATCGACCACGATGTCCAGATTGGGTGTCTTGTCGCCAAAACGGGAGCCACCACTGCCAGCCATCTGCCATTGAAAGCTGTAGGTACCGGGTTTGGATGGCGCGGCGATGGTGAAACCGATGGTGGCCACCCTGCCGTTGGCGATGCTGGTTTTGCTGCTCAAGCGAATCGCATCGCGACGCCACGGGTTGTCCTTGACGGTGGAGACCAGCTCATAACTGCCGTCCCAGGTGCCGCCACCGTTATTTTGAAACTGTATGCTGATCTTGTACTGCTTGCCGGCCTCCATGCGTGCCGGTACCACCTGACCGATGAATTTGCTATCGGCGGCGTAGGCACTGGAGAGGCTGAGGGAGTAGAGGAATAGTCCTAAAAAAATTCTTAATTTTGTCTGAGTCATGGTCATTCCGTGGTTGGTGATGCGCGCCACATGGGCCCACATTATGGTGAAGCCAGTTTGATTCGTCCAGTTTAGTGAACTGGCAAATAGTACTGCTTGTCATAGTTTCGTCTGCTTGGGGTCTTTCATTAGGCTTGGCAACAACGAAAATTGGCGTATAGTTTCGTCTGGGTTCAAACTTTAGTGCAGAGGTGGGATATGAAAAGACAATTGTTGGCGGTTTCTTGTGTGTTAGCGATGGCTGCGGCCCCGATGGCGGCCATGGCCTGTGGTCCGGAAAAGGCAGCGGCCCATATGGGACGCATCACGGCTATCGATGGTAAGGCGCGTACTTTCACCATCCAGGATGCCGAATCCGGAAAGGCCATCACCTTCAAGGCCAGTGAAGAGATCATGGCCCATATTCAGGGCAAAGATAAAATGGTTATGGTGAAATACGAAGAGATGGGCGATGGCCTAAGCGCCGTGGGCGTGACCTTCTAATTATACGTTCTACGTTGGATTATAAAGGCGGACTGCAGTCCGCCTTTTTTTTGCCCTTAATCCAGGCTTGGTTTTGCCCTGGCCCGTTGGCTTGATAAGCTAACTGCTGTTGGACTTGAGTTGGTGCCAAAATTGTTTCCCACAAAGTTTATGCTTTTACCTGATCGTCGAATGCTGGGGATGTGTACCCTGGTATTGATGGCGTGCGCCCTGCCGCTGTCGGCAGCACCGTGTGAGAGTTGTCATAAACAACACCCGCCTGAGGTCGTGGCCTTGTCCGATAATTGCCACAGTTGTCATGGTGTGGACGCAGGTCACGGCCAACCGCCCATCCAGCTCGCCCAGGATGACACCCTGGAGCGGCGTCACCAGTTGAATCAGGGTTTGTCCGGTAAGGGGCCGGGCATGTCAGTGGAGATCTATTATCAACAGAGTCGCGTCGGTACCGAGCCTAATCCCATGGTTCTGATCCCGGCCGGTGAATTCCTCATGGGCTCCGATGACCGCCTGCCCGACGAAGGACCACAGCACAAGCGCACCACCCCGGCCTATTA
This sequence comes from Proteobacteria bacterium UBA6915, assembly GCA_002450975.1. Lineage (GTDB taxonomy): Bacteria > Pseudomonadota > Gammaproteobacteria > UBA6915 > UBA6915 > UBA6915. Next base: position 183 of record DKAX01000009.1, on the reverse strand, counting down.
CATCGATCGCTATGAGGTGACCAATGGCCAGTACAAACGCTTTATCGACGCAGCCAACCACAAGTCACCGGCCCACTTCAGGAACCGCACCTACCCACCGGGCAAGGTGGACCATCCGGTGACCTTCGTCTCCTGGAACGATGCCCGGGATTACTGCCAGTGGGCGGGCAAGCGCCTGCCCAC
>DKAX01000090.1 GCA_002450975.1 Proteobacteria bacterium UBA6915 | reverse complement strand
GTGAAGGTCGCAAGCTGCAAAGCCTGTTGGTGTTTGTCGATCGTTGAAGTGCTGTTTCTGTGGGTCAGCTTGTAAAAAAAAGTTGCACTGACCAGGGTTGTATTTGTATTGGTTGCGTGTAATCTAACCGGATGTTTGGACTGACCCTGATGCCGCTACATCGTATTAGATTTTATCTCCTTTTTCTCCTGGCAACACTGGTGAGTGGATTCGCTTTTGCAGACGGTCCGGTATTGGAGGATGTGCGTTTCGGAATTCAGGGCGACTATGCCATGTTGCAGGTGGATTTCGGTGTACCGGTCAAATACGTGCGTCACTTTCCTGCCAGCTATGGACCCATGGTTCAAATCAAGGTCAAGTTCTACAACGTCACCGGAACCTATCGCGAAGAGGTTGAGGGTAAGGAGGTGATCAAGCCCCGCTTGCCCGATGCGCGTATTCCTCTGGAAGATGTCATATTTGAAGGAAATGTACCCGGCGGTCCCTATGTCACCTTGAGATTTTCAAAACCGGTCAAGTACATCGTTCAGGATGGAATCGGTTTTCACAGTATTCTGGTTATGGTTGAACTGCCCAAAGAGACGGCGCCGACGATTCTGGCGGAGAAACCCAAGGAAACTCCAACTGCGGCCGCGTTGTTGCCTGATGCAGAACTGGATAAATTGCTGATAGGTGCCCGCGAGGCGTTGGCGGCGGAAAAGGCTCATGAAGCTATCGACATGCTCAGCAAGCTTCTGGCCATGCCTGACCACAAACACAGCAAGCTTGCCCGCGAGATGATGGGGATTGCCCGTCAGCGAGCCGGACAGGCAGATCTGGCCAAGCAGGCGTTTGAAGAGTATCTGCGTTTGTATCCGGAAGGTGAAGATGCCGCACGTGTGCGCCAGCGTCTGGCCGTGGTCGATCAGACACGCGTTGTTGCCAGGGAAAAACTGAAGACCATCAAACGACGTGAGCCGGGGGATTTCGAGTTTTACAACAACGGCCGCTGGTCACAGAACTACTTCAAAGATGATTTGATTACCCAGAATCTGGGTGAGAAGATCAGTCGCGAATCGGTATCCAGCTTCCTCAGCCTGAACAGCAGGGCTCGTAATGATCGTTTCGATTTTCGTCTTGTATTCAGTGCCAGTGATTTGAATGACCGCTTAGACGATGATCATGACGAGCGGCGTATACGACAGGGATTTGTCGACGCCCGCGATGACAAGACCGGTTTACAGATCAAACTGGGCCGGCAGTCCTCCTCGGGTGGCGGCGTACTCGGTTATTTCGACGGTACCAAGCTGACCTATCAGATTAACAAAAAGTATCAGGTGACCCTGGTTCAGGGGGAACCCTATCTCTACAATCGTTACGACATCCCATTGTTCGAAAAATCCTTCCTGGGGTTAGGTGTGGATATGGGGCCGTTCCGTGAGCACTGGAGCTCCAGTTTGTATGCGATAAAGCAGGAGGTGGATGGAATCAGTGATCGTGAGGCGCTGGGGGCAGACCTGCGCTACTTCGATAAGCGCTTCTCGTTCTATCAGTTGATGGACTATGACACACTGTATGACTCGCTGAACATGGCCATTACCCGCGTCAACTGGCAGTGGCGCGAAGATACCAAGTTCAATCTGCAGTACGATCAGCGTAAGAGTCCCATCATGCTGACCAGCAATGCCGTGCAGGGGCAGGGGGTCTATACCATTCGCGATCTGATTGCCAAACTGGAGTTGGAGGGGGTCAAGGATCCAGAGGCCTATATTCACCGATTGACCCAGGATGTGTCGGCAGTGACCAGTATGTTTTTAATGGGCGTCAACTATGTCTGGTCGGATGAGATTGAGGTTAATGCCGACGTTACCGGTTTTCAGACCTCCAGTCGTGGTGACGGGCCGACCTATGTTCCGGGGACCGATCTTGAATTCCGCTATTCCGCGCAACTGGTTTCGAAAGAGGATTTGTTCACCGGCGATATTACGATCTACGGTTTGTCCTATTCGTCATACACCAATTCCACCTCGGCGGCATTCTATGTCAACACCCGTGTACCCATAGGCGCTGGCTGGGGTATTAACGCCAGTGTCCAGGCAAGCTCGTCGGTAGCGATCAATGATTTGGTACAGGAACGGCTTGGGGCGAGTACCAAGATCGATTACAACTGGAAGCGCCTGCTCAATTTCGAATTTGAAATGGGTGTCGATACCTATAATTACAACCAGGAATCCTATTCCGATTATCAACGCCGCTTCGTCAATATGGGGTATGCGATCAGCTTCTAGTCACCCGCCTATAGCGCTCCGTTGTATCGAGTTAACCCGCTTCGCTGATCTGTGTGCCCTTTTTGTCGAGAATCCCTTCAGGTATCGGTGAGCGCAATGGCGAGGCCCCGGCAGATGAGAGCAGTTTCTCCACGCGCAGGTTTTTGTGTTCAGTAGCGATGTATAGAGCGCTGTGACCGGCGCGATTGATGGCATTGATATCGGCCTTCGCCTTGATCAGGAAAAGGACATTCATGTCGTTGCCCTGGCGACTGGCCAGCATCAGGGCATTCCAGCCAGTGTGGGTGCTGGCGTTGACCTTCGCACCCTTTTTGATCAGCGTTTCAATGATGCCGGTATGTCCCTTGTCCGCCGCAAACATCAAGGCAGTCCAGCCGTCACGGGTTGATGTATCGGTTTTGGCGCCGCGACTCAGCAGTTTTTTTACCACGCTATGCAGATTTGCCTGAACGGCGTGCATCAAGGCTGTCTCTCCTTCGCTGTCGACGGCCTCCAGATCAGATTTGCGTTGCAGGATCTGATCGATGATTTTAAAGCGACGCAAGATAATGGCTTCCATCAATGCCGTGCGCTCAAAATGATTCTTTTGATCGGGATCTGCACCGGCCTCAAGCAGAAGACGGGCGCAGTTTGGGTTGTTATTGAGCACGGCGACCATAAGCGGGGAGTCGCCGAGGTCGTTGCTCTGGTTGGGATTGGCCTTGGCAAGCAGCGCCTTGACGGTTTTGGGGTAGTCTTCATGGGTGGCATGGATCAAGGCTGTGCGACCGTTTTTGTCGCGATAACTGCTGTCCGCTTTATAGCGCAGAAGATGTTGTATGGTGTCCGGATTGCCAGCCATGGCTGCCAGGATCAGGGCGCTGCGTCCATCGTCATTGCGTTGATTGACCTTGGCTCCGGCCTTGAGCAGCAGCAATACGCTATCACTGTGTTTACCGCGCGCGGCGTGCAGTAGTGCAGTATTGTTCAGACGATCGGCCTTTTCCAGGTCGGCCTTGGCTTCCAGCAGGACCTCGATGGCTGGATTGTGATGGTTGAGTACTGCCTTCATCAAGGCGGTTTCGCCGACCTTGTCTGCGTGGTTGATACCGGCGCCCTTCTTCAGCAACAGCGATAGTGTCTCGGCGTGGCCGAAATAGGCAGCCTTGATCAGGGCTGTTTGACCATTTACATCCTCGCTATCAATATTGATGCCTTGTTTGACAAGATGCTCTATCAGCTGGTTTTGACCATTGGCGGCGGCATCAATTAATAGTTCTCCGGAAGGGGTCAGGTCATCACCCCATTGACGCGAACGGGTGGAGCGGTTGCCGTTTTGCGGTTTGTCCAGTGCTTCGAGTTTGGATTTGGCCACGAACAAATCGTTGGCGGCGGCCTTTTCAAACCAGCGACGGGCGGTTTTTTCGTTTTTATCCACCCCCCAGCCATTTTCATAGAGTATGCCCAGACTGTATTGGGCGTGGGCGTGGTCTTGAGCAGCTGCCTTGTCGAACCACTGATAGGCCTGTTTGAAATCTTTTTGCACGCCCAGACCCATGCGAAACATCACACCCAGACGGAACTGCGCCTTGGCATGTCCTTCCTGGGCCAAAGGTAGCCAAAGGTCGATGGCCTTGGCATAATCACGCATCTTTGCCGCCTCAAGGCCGTCCTCATACATATCTGCCTTCAGGGTGGCTACAGGAAGCGCGCTAGATAATAAAAGACAAACGAAGATTTTTTTTATGTCCATTGCATTCACCAAGAATTTCTGGGCATGTGTTAGATGACAGACATTATATATAGAATAACCTCCCGACTGTCACGCTCCGTGGACAATCTGACTGACTGTGTGGGAACTGGTGTCAGCCTCTCTTATGCCGTTATTGATAAGTAACGGATTGATTAAAGGTACTGCGCATGAATCTACATGAATTCCAGGCTAAAGAACTTTTTCGTAATGTGGGCATTCCGGTGACAGAGGGTGCAGTCGCTGCCAGTCCCGATGAAGCGGTGGCCGCGGCGCGTAAGCTGGGTGGTGACCGTTGGGTGGTCAAGGCCCAGGTTCATGCCGGTGGGCGCGGCAAGGTCGGCGGCGTCAAATTGCTGGACAGTCTGGATGCGGTTAAGGAATTTTCTGCTTCGTTGTTGGGCACGCGTCTGGTCACTCACCAAAGTGGTCACCGCGGTCAGCCAGTCAATCAGGTGTTGGTGGAGATGCCTTGCGCCATCGAACGGGAGCTTTATCTGGGGGCGGTGGTCGATCGCAACAGCCGACGCGTGGCCTTCATGGCGTCCGAGGCCGGTGGTATGGATATCGAAGAGGTGGCCAGTAGCACTCCGGAAAAGATTCTCTCCACCCTGGTCGATCCCGTGGTGGGTTTGCAGCCCTACCAGTGTCGCCGTTTCGCCTTTGCCCTGGGATTGAAAGACAAACAGGTTCAGCAGCTGACCCAGATCATGCTGGCCATGTATCGCCTGTTTATGCATCGCGATTTGAGCATGATCGAGATTAATCCCCTGGTGGTCACCCAGGCCGGCGATCTGCTGGCCCTGGATGCCAAGGTCAATATTGATGACAACGCGCTGTTCCGTCAGCAGGCCATACTCGCCATGCGCGACAAGACCCAGGAAGATGAGAAAGAGTGCCGCGCCCAGGAGTTCGGCCTCAATTATGTCACCCTGGACGGCAGTATCGCCTGCATGGTCAACGGCGCCGGTCTGGCCATGGCGACCATGGACATTATCAAACTCTACGGCGGTGAGCCGGCCAATTTCCTCGATGTGGGCGGTGGCACCACGGCAGACAAGGTGGCCGAGGCCTTCAAGATCATCCTCGAGGGTGATCAGGTCAAGGCGATTCTGGTTAACATCTTCGGTGGTATCGTACGTTGTGATCTGATCGCCGAGGGCATTATCAAGGCGACCCAGAGCGTGGGCGTCAAGGTGCCGGTGGTGGTGCGTCTGGAAGGCACGAACGCCGAACAGGGAAGGGAATTATTGAATAACAGTGGCCTGGACCTGATCGCGGCGGATAATCTGCCCGATGCGGCGGAGAAGGTAGTCAAAGCGGCGAAGGGGGTGGCGTAATGGCAATTCTGGTGGACAAAAAGACCAAGGTGATTTGTCAGGGCTTCACCGGCAAGCAAGGCACCTTTCATTCCGAGCAGGCCCTGGCCTACGGTACCCAGTTGGTGGGTGGCGTGACTCCCGGCAAGGGTGGGCAGAGTCATTTGGGCAAACCGGTTTTTAATACGGTGCATGATGCCGTCGATGCCACCGGCGCCGAAGCGACCATGATCTTCGTGCCCGCCGCCTATGCCGCAGACTCCATCCTGGAGGCCGCCGATGCCGGTATTAAAGTGGTCGTCTGTATCACCGAGGGTATCCCGGTGCTGGATATGGCCAAGGTGAAATATGCCTTGGAAGGTCGCGATGTACGCCTGATCGGACCCAACTGTCCGGGGGTGATTTCACCCGGCGCCTGTAAGATCGGCATCATGCCCGGTTCTATCCACAAGCAAGGTTCTATCGGCATCGTCTCCCGCTCCGGGACGTTGACCTATGAAGCGGTTTACCAGACCACGCAAAATGGCCTGGGTCAGAGTACCTGCGTGGGTATCGGCGGTGATCCCATTCAAGGGATGAATTTCATCGACTGTCTGGAGCTGTTCGAAAAAGATCGCCAGACCAAGGGCATTATCATGGTGGGCGAGATCGGCGGTACCGCAGAAGAGGAGGCGGCCGAGTATATCCAGAAGCATGTGCGTAAACCGGTAGTGGCCTATATCGCTGGTGTCACGGCGCCGCCGGGCAAGCGCATGGGCCACGCTGGTGCCATTATTTCCGGCGGCAAGGGTACGGCCAAACACAAATACTCTGCCCTGGAGGCGGCCGGCGTGTCCGTGGCCCGGTCTCCGGCGGAGATGGGCGTACGTATGTTGGAATTCTTCTCCGGCTAGCGATTGAACTCTGTGGGGCAGCGCCAATTACGTGTGGTCATGGCCCAGGCCAATTGCCTGGTGGGTGACCTGGAGGGGAACGCGGATAAGGTGATCGCCTGGAGCCGCGAGGCGCGCGACCGTCATCAGGCCGATCTGATTGTCTTCCCCGAACTGACCCTGACCGGCTACCCGCCCGATGACCTGTTGCTACGTCCCGGTTTTCAACGCCGGGTGCAGCAGATGTTGCAGCGGGTGACCGAGGCCAGCAGTGATACAGCCATCGTTGTCGGTTTCAGCGAATTCGCCGATGGTTGTCTCTATAACAGTGCCGCCGTCCTGCACCAGGGGCGAGAGCTGGCCCGTTATCGCAAGCACTGTCTGCCCAACTATGGCGTGTTTGACGAAAAGCGCTATTTCACCGCCGGTGACCAGCCCTGCGTGGTCGAGCTGGCTGGCATACGCCTGGGCATCACCATCTGCGAGGATGTCTGGTATCCGGCGCCTCTGCGCGCGAGCGCGCAGGCTGGTGCACAATTGATCCTCAATCTTAATGCCTCCCCCTTTCACCGCGATAAGATGCGCGAACGCGAGCAAGTGGTGCGTAAGCGCGTACAGGAGACCGGGTTGCCCCTGGTTTATGTCAATCTGGTGGGCGGTCAGGATGAGCTGGTGTTTGACGGCAGTTCCTTTGTTATGGATGCCACCGGCACCATATGTCAGCGCACTCCTTTTGCGCAAGAGGGCGCCTATCCGGCCGTGTTTACCTTGACCGATCAGGGGGTTGTGCCCGAGAGGCCGAGCGCCGTTGGGGTGCCGCCCGGCGTCGAACAAGCCGTTTATGAGGCCCTGGTGCTGGGGGTGCGGGACTATATATATAAGAATGGCTTCGCCGGGGCGGTGCTGGGCCTGTCCGGTGGCATCGATTCGGCCCTGACCCTGGCCATCGCCGTCGATGCCATTGGTGCCGATAAGGTAGAGGCGGTCATGATGCCCTCGCGCTATACCGCAGATATCAGCCTGGCCGATGCCGCCGCCGAGGCCCGTAGCCTGGGGGTGGAGTACCGGGAAATCTCCATAGAGCCCCTGTTCAAGAGCTTTCTCGACTCTCTGGCCCAGGAGTTTGCCGGCCTGCCGGCGGATACCACCGAGGAGAATATCCAGGCCCGCTGCCGTGGCGTCTTGCTGATGGCCATCTCCAACAAGAAGCGCAAGATCGTGCTGACGACCGGCAACAAGAGTGAGATGGCGGTAGGTTATGCAACTCTTTACGGCGATATGGCCGGTGGTTTCGATGTGCTTAAAGATGTGCCCAAGACCCTGGTGTTTCGCCTGGCGCAATACCGCAACAACGTGTCTCCGGTGATACCGCAACGGGTGATTGACCGCCCGCCGTCGGCCGAGCTGGCGCCCGATCAAAAAGATACCGACAGCCTGCCGCCCTATCCGGTGTTAGATGATATACTCGAACGCTATATCGAACAGGATCAATGCCCCGAGGATATTATCGCCGCCGGACATGAGGCGGCCGTGGTCAACCGGGTGATTGCCCTGGTGGATCGCAACGAATACAAGCGCCGNNTCGGGTTATCTGAAGACGCTACTTAAACCGAAAGGATGAACAGAGGCAGCTGCTATGAAAAAGATCGAAGCGATAATCAAGCCGTTTAAACTGGATGATGTGCGCGAGGCCTTGTCCGAGATCGGCATCACCGGCATGACTGCCAGCGAGGTCAAGGGTTTTGGCCGGCAAAAGGGCCATACGGAGTTGTATCGCGGCGCTGAGTATGTGGTCGACTTTCTGCCTAAGGTCAAGATTGAAATCGTGGTCACCACCGATCAGGTTGATCGTTGCGTCGAGGCCATCACCAATGCGGCCCGTACCGGCAAGATTGGCGATGGTAAGATCTTTATCACTGAAGTGGAGCGGGTAATACGTATTCGCACTGGCGAAGAGGATCAGGCGGCCATCTGATCGCCGCCTATTGCTTGAATCAGGGGAAGTGCCGAGAGCGACTCGGCCTTCCCTATATTTTTTTCAGTACGGCCAGTTGCGGGTGTTCAGGGTAGTTGCTTTCCAGTACGCGCAAGGCGTCTCCCGCCAGGTCCGAGGTTCCCAGTTTGCGATAGGCCTGTACCATGATCACCAGGGCATCAGGGACTGAAGGGGTGCGCTGGAAATTCTCCAGGACATATTTGGCACGATTGACGGCAGCCAGAAAGGCGCCGCGCTTGAGATAGTAGTTGGCGACATTGAGTTCATATTCCGCCAGCAGGTTGCGCAGATAGACCATGCGTTGGCGGGCATCGGCGCTGTATTCACTTTCGGGAAAGCGTTTGATCAACTCGCTGAAATATTGAAAGGCCTGGCGGGCCGATTTGGGATCACGCTGGCTGCGTTTGCCGGCGACGAAGCCGAGGAAGGAGTCGGCATCGATTTTGTAGGCCGCCAATCCTTTAAGGTAATAGGCGTAGTCGACCTTGGCGTGGCGCGGATGCAGTTTGATAAAACGGTCGCAGGCGGCAATCGCCGATTCGGTCTCATTGTATTTGTAATAGGCGTAAGCAGTGTCGAGCTGGGCCTGTTTGGCGTACTGGCCGAAGGGGTAGCGTGCCTCCAGTTTTTCGAAATATTGGATGGCGGTCTCATAGTCGCCGAAGGAGAGGGCCTGTTTGGCCTCTTTGTAGAATTTCTCCGCGCTCCAGCTGTCGGTGGGATCCTCTTCCATAGTGGCACAGCCGCCGAGCAGCAGCAGGATCAGGGAGAGAGTTTTCAGTTTTTTTAGTGTCATAACGCAAGACCGACTTTCACCGCAGGGAATGGCGGATTATACAGGTAATCAGCAGAAAAGATCATCGCTTCCATCTATGTCCGGACATTATCACATGACAGCAGCCATACCACTGGCCGATTCAGGCAGACGCTTGGACCAGGTACTCGGGGAATTGTTTCCCGAGTTTTCCCGAGCCCGCCTGCAGCGCTGGCTGAAAGAGGGCAAGATCACCCTGGATGGGCGGAATCAGCAGCCCAAATACAAGGTTAATGGTGGCGAGCAGGTGGTTTTGGATGCTGAGGCTGAGGCGGAAGGTGAGTGGCAGGCCCAGGCTATCCCCCTGGAGGTGGTTTATGAGGATGAGAGCATTCTGGTGATCAACAAGCCGGCCGGGCTGGTGGTTCATCCGGCGGCCGGTAACCGGGATGGCACACTGCTCAATGCGCTATTACACCATGCGCCCGAACTGGCCCAGGTGCCGCGTGCCGGTATCGTCCACCGCCTGGATAAGGACACTACGGGACTGCTGGTGGTGGCGCGTACTTTGGCTGCCCAGGCTGAATTGGTGCGCCAATTACAGGCGCGCGCCTTTACCCGCGAATACGATGCCGTTGCCTGCGGCGTGATGGTCGCAGGTGGCAGTGTCAATGAGCCTATCGGGCGTCACCCGGTGGACCGCAAGCGCATGGCGGTGCGTGGCCAGGGGGGTAAAGAGGCGATCACTCACTATCGGGTGGAGCGGCGTTTTCGCGCCCACACCCACGTGAAGGTTCGCCTGGAGACTGGCCGAACCCACCAGATTCGTGTGCATCTGGCTCATATACGTTATCCGCTGGTGGGTGATGCGGTTTACGGCGGACGGTTGCGACTGCCCAGTGGCGCCGAAGAGGCTTTGGTAGCGCTGTTACGCGGCTTTCACCGCCAGGCCCTGCACGCCGCCCTGCTGGGCCTGCACCACCCGGTCAGTGGCGAATGGCTGCAATGGCAGGCTCCCCTGCCGGATGATATGCAGCAATTACTGTCCGCCCTGGCGGAAGATCAGAAACACGGTGCGGGGGAATTCCGATGAGCACATGGCCTGATCACTATTTAAGTGTCGACTGGCCGGCCCCTGCGCGGGTGCGGGCCTGTAGTACTACCCGGCGAGGAGGGGAGAGTCTCGCCCCTTACGACAGTCTCAATCTGGGAATGCATGTACAGGATGACCCTGCTCTGGTGATGCGCAACCGGCAACGCTTGCGTCAGGAATTGGATTTGCCCGCCGAGCCCTTGTGGCTGGAACAGGTGCACGGGGTCGTCGTGGTCGATGCGGACAATCACAGCGCCGGCGTGGCTGCCGATGCCAGTTACAGCCGTACACCGGGTCGGGTGTGTACAGTCATGACCGCTGATTGTCTGCCGGTGCTGTTTTGTGATCGTCAGGGCGAGGTGGTGGCGGCGGCCCATGCTGGCTGGCGCGGCCTGGTCAATGGGGTGTTGGAGGCGACAATCCAGGCTATGGGCTGTGACACCAGCGATATCCTGGCCTGGTTGGGGCCGGCCATCGGGCCCCAGGCCTTCGAGGTGGGGGAAGAAGTGCGAGAGCAATTTCTGGCAGGAGACCCGGCCGCTGCCAACGCCTTTGTCGCCGCTCGCGCCGGCCACTGGTTGGCGGACATTTACCAACTGGCGCGCCGGCGCCTGACTGCCCAGGGAGTGACGACGGTTTATGGCGGCGGTTTCTGCACCGTCGGGCAAAGCGATTTATTTTATTCATACCGGCGGGATAGAATAACCGGCCGCATGGCCAGCCTGATCTGGCTGGCGGAACCCTGAAAGGATAACGGCCGCTTATGAGTCTCTTGTTTCTAATACTGTTTTTCAGTCTGGTGGGTGGGGTCTTGAGCGTGCTGCTGGCGGCCCTGATCCTGCTGACCCCGCTGACCCTGCGTAACCGCTTCCTGCCCCATATGGTCAGTTTCGCCATTGGTGCCCTGCTCGGGGCCTCTTTTCTGGGCCTGCTGCCCCATGCCCTTATCCACCCGGCGGTGACCGATGTCCACAACATCACCTTCGCCGTCTTGCTGGGGATCCTGGGATTTTTCCTGCTGGAAAAGGGGGTGTTGTGGCGCCACTGCCATGCCGATGATTGCGAGGCCCATTTACCTGATGCCCATGGACACGGTCATCATCACGCAGCACATCCGGCCGGTACCCTGATTCTGGTGGGGGATGCCATCCACAACCTGGTGGACGGTGTGCTGATCGCCGCCGCCTTTCTCACTGACGAGCATCTGGGTATTGTGACCGCCCTGGCGGTTATCGCCCATGAGATTCCCCAGGAGGTGGGGGATTTCGCCATATTGCTGCAAAGCGGTTATAGTCGGGCCAAGGCGATCGCCTTCAATATCCTGTCCAGTTTGACCACGGTGGTCGGGGCCTTGCTGGCCTATTTCACCCTGCAGGATACCCAGGCGGCGATTCCCTATGTTCTGGCGGTGGCTGCGGCGAGTTTTATTTATGTGGCGGTGGCCGATCTGATCCCCGGTTTGCACAAGCGTCTGGAGCCGGCGGAGACATTGAAACAGATTGTGTTGATTGGTCTGGGGGTGATGGTGATCTATATCACCCACTCCACCCTGCATTAGTTGGAAGGATAGTGTGATGAGTCAATGGTATATGTTAACCCTGGTGGGTAAAGATCGCCCTGGAATCGTTGCCGCAGTAACCGGTGCCTTATATCAGGGGCAGTGTAATCTGGGCGAGGCCTCCATGATCCGTCTGGGGGATAGCTTTACCATGATGATGATGGTTAAGGGGCAGCACAGTGCACAGGCCTTGAGTGAGTTGCTGCAGCCGGTAACCAGTAATTTGGATTTACACCTGCACATCGATTCTATCGACGGGCGCTTGCATAACCACCTCAAACCCGATGTCTCGGTGACGGTCTATGGTGCCGATCGGGCAGGGATAGTGGCGCAGGTGACCGGCGCCCTGGCGGAGGCCGGCCTGCATATTCTGGATCTGGAGACCGATGTGGCCGGCACCGAGGACAAGCCTATCTACATCCTGCAGATCGTCGGTGCGGCGGAAAAGGGTATCGAGGCCCTGGAGAAGGCCCTGGCAGCGGCGAATATCCGCGAGGTACAGGTCAATCTGCAAGCCATCGATACGGTAATCGGTTGAACCCATGGCGGTGCTGGAGATTTTGACCTATCCGGACGAACGTCTGAAGCAGGAGTCGGAGCCGGTCACGGTATTCGATGATGAGTTACGTGCCTTTTTAAAGGACCTGGAAGAGACCATGCGCGCCGGCCCCGGTGGCGTGGGTATTGCCGCCCCCCAGGTGGGGCGCTTTCAGCGCATTGCCCTGGTGGATGTCTCCGCCAAACCCAAGATCGAGCACAACGGCTTTATGGTGTTGATCAATCCGGAGATTCACCAGTGGGACGGTTATGAACTTGGGCGAGAGGGGTGCATGTCGGTCCCTGATTTTACCGGTAATGTCATTCGCGCTACCAGCATCGCGCTGACCGCGCAGGATGCCCAGGGTCAGCCCTTGAGTTTTCAATGTTCTGGATACGAGGCGCGTGCCGTGCAACATGAACTCGATCATCTCGATGGCATGCTGTTTCTCGATCGATTGGTAAGTCGGCGTACCGATCTGTTCAAACGCAAGGTCTATAAAAAATAGTCTGGGCGGACGATATAGAGTGGTCTCATCGATAGGGTTTAGCCATGGCTGAGTGTGGTTGCGAATTTGAGGCAAAAAACCGGGAGCAGCGGCGTACCCTGGTCATTCTGCTGTTGATCAACGCGGTCATGTTTGTCGTTGAACTGATTGCCGGTCTGGCTGCACAATCCACCGCCTTGCTGGCCGACTCCCTGGACATGCTGGCCGATGCCTCGGTCTATGGTCTTGGGCTATACGCCGTCGGGCATAGTGAGCATATGAAAAACCGCGCGGCCTTCTACTCCGGTGTCGTGGAGTTTCTCCTCGGGGTGTGGGTGCTGTGGGAGGTCATCGAACGCTTTCGCCACGGCAGCGAGCCGCAGTCCCAGTTAATGATCCTGATAGGCTTGCTAGCCCTGGCGGCCAATGTCACCTGCCTTAAACTGATTGCACGTCACCGCCATGAAGAGGTCCATATGCGTGCCAGCTGGATATTTTCCAAAAACGATGTCATCGCCAACGTCGGGGTAATCGCCGCTGGTATATTGGTGGCTGTTACCGCGTCCCCCTGGCCCGATCTTGTCATCGGTTTGGTGATCGCTCTTATTGTCATGCGCGGTGGCCTGCAAATCCTCGCCAGCACCCGGCAAAGTCCCCCCGCCAAGTAAATCCTGCACTGTGGCCGGGCTCAGGAAAGGGCCTGGTCTGCCGATATAGGCATAACCTGTTGTATTTACAAATCAATATAAGTCGTGTGGTTTATGGTTTAACCTTTGCATAGCTGTAGGCCTTTGGTTTTACATGGATAAAACAACTGCAACTGATTTTGGGCTGTTTCGACGTATGCGTCTGGCGACCAAGTTCTCCATTTTGGTCAGTGCCACTCTGCTCGTGTGCGCCATTGGCGCCATCTTTTATCTCAATGGTCAAAAAGAGCAGCTATCACAAATTGTGATCAAGGCCACCCGTTCCACACTGCAGGAGGCTGGCGTGAAACTGGAACGTAATGTTGAACGCCAATTTCAGCAGGCTATTGCGGGCAGCTTCAATGGCGTTGTGGCCAGTTTCACTGCCATATTGTTGGTTATGTCTATTGTGGTTGGCGTGGCTGTTTACTGGCTGTTTTTGTTGCTAGTGAGAACACGCTTGACCACCTTGAGTGGACGCTTTGAGAGTATCGCCGCGGGCGGCGGTGATCTAACCCAGCGCGTCGAGGTAAATGGCAATGACGGGATAGACCTGTTAGGCCTGCATTTCAACGGTCTGTTGGAAAAAATGCAAAATACTATTGGCCAGGTAACCAGCGCCGCGAAGCGGGTAAGTAACGCCTCCACTATGGTATCTTCCATTACCAACGAGGCAATAGAAAAAATTATGCAGCAAAAGCGCGACACGGAAATGGTCGCCACTGCCATGAATGAGATTACTGCCACGGTGCACGATGTGGCGCGCAACGCCACCTCGGCCGCTGAGGCTGCGCAAACAGCTGAAAAGGAGGCCAAGGAAGGGCGTCATACCGTTGAGGCAACCATCAATGCCATCAGTGCCCTGGCAGACGAAGTGAAACGCGCCAACGATGTCATACAACGACTTAAGGCGGACAGCCAGGATATCGGATCAGTGCTGGATGTCATTCAGGGTATTGCCGAGCAGACCAATTTATTGGCCTTGAATGCGGCAATCGAGGCTGCCCGTGCCGGCGAGCAGGGGCGTGGATTCGCCGTTGTTGCCGATGAGGTACGTACACTGGCCAGTCGTACCCAAGAGTCCACGCAGGAGATTCAAAAAATGATCGAGAAGCTGCAATCGGGTGCCAACGATGCAGCGCGTGTTATGGATGTGGGTCATGGTCAGGCGCAGGCCAGTGTAGAGCAGGCCACCAAGGCGGGGGCTGCGCTGGAGCGAATCACCAGTTCAGTGGTCGCCATCAATGAACGTAATACGCAAATTGCAACCGCTGCCGAGGAACAGAGTGCAGTAGTCCGTGAAATGGATGCGAATATCAGCAGCATTAATAACGCCGCGAATGGGACCGCTGATGCGGCAAAAAATATTGTGCTTGAAATCGAGCAGATGGTCTCGCTGGCAGCGGAGCTCAATCAGGCTATCGGCGAGTTCAAGGTTTAACTTTGCTTGCTCTGTTGTACTATGGCCTATATGGGGGTAGTCGTTTGAGTGAGTGCGTCGATAATTTCCTGCAAGGCCATTTGAAAGTCCCTCTTCTGCGGCACATCGCCGTTTACACCTGATCGTAAACCGTCTTCCAATACCTGAGCGGCACTAAAAAGCTTTTCCGCACCCAGACTGCCGGCTACGCCTTTAATGGAGTGCACCAGGCGGCAGGCATCCTCCAGTTTTCCTTCTGTCAGCAGCGCGTCCAGTTGCGTGTTCGTGCCGGCGTATTGCTGGAGAAACTTGCTTAGCAATTTATCGAATAGAGTCCGGTTGCCGCGGACACTGGCCAACCCCTTGGCCAGATTGATACCCGCTGGTATATCGTTGTGCATGGTTATTTCCTCGGAGGGTAGTGTTTGGTACTAAAACACAAAAACGTCTCTATGCAGTTTCCACCGGTAGCCTATGGCCTATCCAAGAGACCAGGGCACGGTAGAGTTCCTGCGGATCGATCGGTTTTGTCAAATGGTCATTCATGCCGGCTTTCAGGCTGCTGACACGATCTTTGGCCATCGCATGCGCTGTCATGGCCAGGATGGGCAGGTCCTTATAACGTTGGTCGCGGCGCAGGATACGTGTGGCCTCCAATCCGTCCAACTCCGGCATTTGTACATCCATTAATACCAGATCGAATTCACTTTTTTCCAAAGCTGAAAAGGCCTCTTGTGCGGAGGAGGCCACGGTAGTGCGAAAGCCCTGGCTTTCCAGAAGATCGACTCCGATCAATTGGTTGATCTCGTTATCGTCAACCAACAGGATATGCGCGCCGGAAATTTCGCGAAGCGCTGCTTGCAAGGAAAGATCCAGTGTGTTTTCCGGAGAGTACGAATGGTCGGTTTTGTTTTTCGTGGTGCGTACCAGAACATCGAGTAACGTGGACGGGTTGAAGGGTTTGCTGAGAAAAGCGTCGGTATGTATGGCCTCTTCAAACAGGCGTAGATTTTCCACGCCATAGGCGGTACACAGGATGACCTTGGGAGTGATGGCCAGATGGTCCTGTTTTATCAGTTTCAAGGTATCGAGGCCATTGAGTCCGGGCATGTTCCAATCCAGCATCACAATGTGATAGGCGTTCGCAGGATCATTGTTCGCGCCACGTAAAACCTCCAGGCCTTGTTCGCCACTGGGGCAGACAGTGACCTTGAAACCCATGCGCGTCAACATGTCATGAAATATCAACCGGGCCGATTGGTTGTCGTCGATGACCAGGATATTCAGCGAACCGATATTCAGATCATGTGGGTCTGTATAAAAGCTTCCGTCGGCGGCAGCGGGAAGCTGGATGTCAAAGGTGAACAAGCTGCCTTTGCCGGGCTCGCTCGATACAGAAATAGTGCCATGCATCATTTCAATCAACTGTTTGCTAATAGCCAGCCCCAAGCCACTGCCTCCATAACGGCGACTGATTGTGCCGTCGGCCTGGTTGAATGGCTGGAAAAGCTGGGAGAGTTGTTCTTCGCTCATGCCTATACCTGTGTCCGTGACAGCGAAGCGTATGCGATAGGTATCACCCTCTCGGTCGATGACGGAAACGTGCAAGACCACCTCTCCGTCCTGGGTAAATTTGATGGCATTGCCGACAAGATTGGTCAATACCTGGTTCAGGCGCAGTGCGTCGCCGTTCAGCCAATGCGGGACTTCGGGTTCGATATGAAACATGACCTCCACATTGTTTGCCTGAGCACGAAAACTAACCAATGCGGTGAGCTGTTCCAGCAGATTGTGCAGGTCGAAAGGACGCTGCTCGATGTCCAGCTTGCCGGCCTCGATTTTCGAGAGATCAAGGATGTCATTGATGATGCCAAGGAGATTTTTACCGGCGGTTTCGATCTTGGTCAGGTAGCTGCGTGTTTTTTCCGGTATGCCACTGTCTTGGCGCGCCAGGTAGGCCAGGTTGATGACTGCGTTCATCGGGGTGCGAATTTCATGGCTCATATTGGCCAAAAACTCCGACTTTGCCCGCGTGGAACGCTCGGCGATGTCCCGTGATCTGATGATTTCCCGTTCCGCGGTCTTGCGTTCGCTGATGTCGCGTAAAATACCAGTGAAAAAGATTTCACCGTCAATACAGGTTTCGCTGACAGCCAGCTCCAGTGGCAGGCTGTGTCCGTCGCGATGCAGTCCTTCAACCTCACGACCCAGGCCGATGACATGAGGCTGTTTTGTTGTCAGGTAGTTATGAATATATTGGTCATGTTCACTATGCGTGGGGTCAGGCATGAGCATGTTGACGTTTTGACCAATCACCTCATCTGCGCGATAACCGAATATTTTTTCCGCAGCCCGGTTGAAGTTAAGTACCGTGCCGCTGGTGTCGATGGTAATAATGCCGTCAACTACAGTATCGAGAATAGCGCGTTCGCGCGCCTCGCTTTTGGCGAGGGCCTGTTCCAATGAGTGGCGTGTGGCTCGCTCTTTTGTCATGCCAAGTTCTCCAATCTAAAAGGCTCTGTCGATCTTTGTGGAGGCAGCTACACAGTACCGTCAATAGTTTGTTGCGTTTTGTGTTCCTTGAGTATCGGCTGATAGGGGATATGCACGGAAAAAGTGGTACCGCTGTCCTGGTTGCTTTCAACGGCAATAGTCCCACCCATGTGTTCACATAATTGGCGCGTGATCATCAGCCCCAAACCTATGCTGTTGGCTGTGATGGTAAGCGGGTCATGGGTCTGGCTGAATTCCTTAAACAGTTGTTTTATTTTATCGCGCGCTATGCCGATGCCTGTGTCCCAAACGTCGATCTGAAGCTGTTTGCCGTCGGCTGTGTCGTGGCTGGAGACAGAAAGGGATATGGCGCCGTTGTTGGTGTACTTGGCTGCATTGCTCAATAGATTGTCGATGATTTGGCGTAAACGCGTTGCATCGGTATGCATGATCCCTAAATTTCCCTTGATATCGGCCCTGAATTGGTTGTTGTTGACAGCCATCAACGGTTCGCTGTCGGTGCATATGGCATTGATGAGTTCATTAAGTCTGACATCGCTGTAATTCAATTGCAGACGCCCTGACTCCACTTGGGTCAGGTCCAGTATGTCGTGTGTGATTTTAAGTAAGCGCTCGCCGGCGGCCTTGATCCTTGATAGGTGTTCGATGTGTTGCGCTGGGGCATTGGCGCCTTGCAGGGCGTGTTGTAGCAGGGAGGAGAAGCCGATTATCGAGCTGATGGGGGTGCGAATTTCATGGCTGACAAAGGAGACAAAATTGGATTTGGCCCGGTTGACCTCTTCGGCCCGAATTTTGGCTTGCAACAGTTGTTGTTCCACTGCCTTCTTGTGGAGGTGAACCTGCATGCGCGCCTTTAGCACTTCATATTCGAAGGGCTTGTTGATGTAGTCTGTTGCCTCATTTTGCAAGGCTTCGACGATGATGTTGGCATCATAAAAGCCGGTGACTATTATGACGGGGAGGTCCAGGGCTGAGTAATGTTTGCGTATTTCTTTGAGTACCTCTAGCCCGGACATGTCCGGCATCAGGTAATCGAGCAGGACTAGGTCAACATTTTGTTGGCCAAGCAGCTCCAGGGCCTCTATACCGTTGTGTGCTTCGATCACGTGGTAGCCGAAAGAACGCACCGCCGTTGCAACCAGTTCAAGGTTGATCGGCGTATCGTCCACCACCAAAACTCGTGGCGTAGTCTCTCGCATAGCTAGCCCCCCTCATGGCCGGCCGGAATGATCTTGTGCTTAGCGTGCGTTCCTTCGTTTATCGTTTGCTTTTTATTATGGTGCGTGCCGTATTTCTATAATCCCCAGGTTGTTTTATTGTAATTCGCAAGGGGAATAGTTATTAGAGTCTCTTGGAGTTTGGGCGAGTTTGCTTTTGTTTGCAAGTCTCTTTTTTTACCACTCAGATTTAATTCAACTGTCAAATTGGGGCTTGAATCATTTTAGATTATGTATAGCAGATACTAGTTTAGATTGTGTTTATGTTCTTGCGGTAATAGTGGGATTAATTGCGGCCAGACTGTTTCCAGCAACAGGGATTGCGCCTGTTTTGTCGGGTGCAAGCCATCTGCCTGCACCAGCTCAGGGCGAAGGGCCACTTTATCTAAAAAGAAAGGTACTACAGACTGTTGAAAACGTTTGGCCAGCGACAGGTAGTTTTCGTGGAATTGATGGGTGTAGGCTGGGCCGTAGTTTGGAGGTAGCTTCATTCCCAGTATCAAAACGCGGGCGCCGGCCTGTAGTGATTGCTCGATCATTTGCGATAGATTGGATTTCATGCCGATCAGGGGCAGGCCGCGTAGGCCGTCATTGGCACCCAATTCCAGGATAACGATTTCCGGTCTGTGCTGGTTGAGCAGGCGCGGCAGGCGATTGAGGCCACCGGCAGTGGTTTCGCCGCTGACACTGGCATTGACCACCTGGTAACCCGAACGCTGTCCATCCAGACGTTGCTGTAACAGATTGACCCAGCCGTCATTCGGGTTGATACCGAAGGCGGCGCTCAGGCTATCCCCCATAACCAGAATTACCGGCTGAGCCAACGCGGGCTTGTAAGCCAGTGACAGATACAGCAAGATCAGCAAACCGAGGATTTTTCGAAGAAAAGGTGTTGGGTTCATGGCATTGATGCTTCAGGTTGAAGGTCTGACGAAACAGGTACACAGTCTCGATAAAGACAGCGAACCGCTGGTTTTGTTGCAGGATATCAATTTTTCCATCGACCGGGGTGAGTCCGTCGCGCTGGTCGGTCCCTCCGGTTCAGGAAAGTCTACGCTTCTGGGGTTGCTGGCCGGTCTGGATGATCCCAGTGCGGGGCGTGTCTTGATCGATGAGGAGTCGATATTCGATCTTGATGAGGACGGGCGTGCGCGCCTGCGTGGCGAGAAGATCGGCTTTATCTTTCAGTCGTTTCAACTGCTGGCCAATCTGACAGCGCTGGAAAATGTATTACTGCCACTGGAGATTGCCGGGCACAAACAGGCGGCCTCCGCGGCACGTGCCACCCTGGAGCGGGTTGGGCTGGGGGCGCGTCTGCGCCACTATCCCCGTCAGCTGTCCGGTGGTGAACAGCAACGGGTGGCCATTGCCCGCGCCTTCGTCATGCAACCGGCCCTGCTATTGGCCGATGAGCCAACGGGAAATCTGGACAGTCAGACCGGCGGACAGATTATTTCCCTGTTGTTTGAACTGAATCGCGAGCGGGGAACCACCCTGGTGATGGTTACCCATGACAATGCATTGGCTGCTTTGTGTGGTCGTCAATTGCACATGAGCGGCGGGCGTCTGCAGGGAAAGTGATAATGAATGTGTTGCGTCAATCTTTGTTGCAGCTGCGTCGTGACTGGCGCGCCGGTGAACTTTATACACTGATGTTCGCGCTGCTGGTGGCCGTGGCCAGTGTCAGTTCGGTGGGTTTGTTCGTCGACCGTATCGAACAGGCCTTCGCCCTGCAAAGCGCCGAATTATTGGCCGGTGATCTGGCGCTGGTGTCCGATCAACCGCCGGGTGAAGACATCGGTCTGCGTGCCCGCCAGTCCGGGTTGCAGATGTCACGTAGCGTGGTCTTTCCCAGCATGGTGGTGGCCGGTGATGCGCGCATGCTGGTGTCGGTCAAGGCGGTCGACAGTACCTATCCCTTGCGTGGTCAATTGAAGATCTCACAACAAGCCTACGGGGCTGAACAGGTCAGCTTTCGTGGGCCCGTGCGCGGCGAGATCTGGCTGGAGCCGCGTGTGGCCACGCAATTGGGTGTGACGTCAGGTCAACATGTCTCGCTGGGTTATCTGTCCCTGCGCGTGAGCGCCATCCTGCGCTATGAACCCGACCGCGGCGGCGGCATGTTCAATATGGCACCGCGTGTCATGATGCATAGTGACGATCTGGCGGCCACCGGTCTGATCCAGGAGGGCAGTCGACTGCAATACCGCTGGCTGTTCGCCGGTGAACGGGCGGAGGTTTCGGCCTTGCAGGACCGGCTTGCCGAAAACCTGCAACGCGGGCAGCGTCTGGAGACACCACAGCAGGCCAACGATCAGATCCGTTCGGCGTTGGATCGCGCCCGGCATTTTCTCGGACTGGCGGCCATGGTGGCGGTGATCCTGGCGACCATTGCTGT
>DKAX01000135.1 GCA_002450975.1 Proteobacteria bacterium UBA6915 | reverse complement strand
AGTGCTTCTTACGGAGCCTACAGCAGCGGCACAATGATCATTGCTCTGCGTGATGTGGGTGCCGGTACATTCACTGTCATGCAACAAGTCACCGGCGCAGCCAGTGTGAACTTCAGTTTTATCGCTGATGCCAATCTGGGCAACAAAGAGGTGTTGGTGTTTAATGACCTCAACGGCGACAGCCTACTTGACGCCAATGAGGGCTATGGCGTCAGCGCCGTCACCATCNNTTGCAGTCACCGTCAACGCGCCGCCGGTTACCCAGATAAATATTTCCGGCAGCGCCAGCTACCCCTATTTTGTCTCCGGCGAATTGGTTGTCGCCCTGCGCGATGTGGGTTCAGCCACCTTTAGCGTTATGCAACAGTTCTCGGGTATGGCCGCCATCGATTTTGGTTACATTGCGGCAGCCAATCTGGGCAACAAAGAGGTGCTGGTGTTTAACGACGTCAATGCCAACAGCGCTCTGGATGTCAATGAGGCCAGCGCGGTAACCGCAGTGACCATTGCCGATATGGACATCAGTGGCCTGATTCTGAATTTGACTTCGCCCATCGATCCGGCACCGTTGACCCTGGATATCAATGCACCCACGTTGGCCAATGCAGTCGACGTGGACGTGATGGTCTTCAAGGCCGACAGCACGTTGGTGGCCGCGCGAATGAATCAGGCGCTGGACGGCAGCGGTGTCGCCAGTATCGTTGTGCACAATGCGACCAGCGACGCCAGTCAGATTATCGAGGATGATTTGACCGTGGCGGCATTACCGGTAGGCAGCTACACGGTGTTGGTGCGCGTCGACGCCCTGCGCGACGGTATCATCGTCGGCGGTGTTGATGACTCGGCCTATCTGGGGCAGGTGAACATCAGTGGCGCTACCAGCCTGGCTTTAGGTGACAGTGATTTCGTGGCCCTTATTGCCCATCCGGTCACTATCAGTAACGAAGCGGGCATTGCGAGCTACAAGGTGACCTGTATGCACCACCTGCCGGGCGGTGACTATGTCAATGATGTGGTGCAACGCAGCTACTTCGGCGTCAGCAGTGTCACCCTGGATGCGACCGGTACCGGTTCTACGGCAACGACTACTTATCCCGCCGTGCCCGGCACCCTGGATATCAGCTGTCTCGCGGAACCGGCGCCGGGTAATTTCAATATGGTCACCGGTGCGGGTGTTGATAAGGTGATCGACGCGACGGTTACAGTGAACTCGGTGCTGATCGACGGAGCCGGTACCGCGGTCTCCGGATTCACTGCCACCGTAGCTACAGCGGACGGTAGCATCGATGCACCTGTGGTGCTCTCCGGCATGCTGCCCTACAACGGTCAGGTCGACACCAGTGACAGTTATTACCGTATCTTCGGGGTGAACGCCGGTGACAGTGTTGTCCTGACCCTGAGCAACCTGAGTGATGATTTGGATCTTTATGTCTATGACGACGCCGCTTATACCAATCTAGTGTGCAGTGCGGTAACTGCCGGTGTGGTCAACGAGTCCTGCACCGCCATAGCCAACGCCAGTGGTGAACTGTTCATCCGCGTCAGCGGTGTCAATAGCGCAGCGGGCTCCGGTTTCTATCTCGATGCCACCGTCGGTGAAGGTTCGTCGGCCCTGCCGAAGGATGTCACCTATCAGGCCAATTATGTCGGTCGTGTCGGTATGGGTGTGGACAGCTATTATCAGGTTACCGGTCTGGTGGCCAACAGCACCTATCCGGTACGCCTGACCACCATGAGCGACGATGTTGATTTGTATGTCTACGGAGATGCGGCCTATGGCAGTCTGAGTTGTTCGTCGGTGCAGGTTGGTACTGTGGATGAGTTTTGTCAGGCAACCAGCAACAGCGCCGGTGAACTCTACATCCGTGTCAATGCCGCCCAGTCCGCCGCCGGCGCCACCTTTACCATTGGCTACTTTGTCGATGAAGGGATCAAGAGCTCGCCTATCACGGTAAGCGTGGGATCGCCCCTGGGCGGTCAGGTAGCCATTGGCGGCGTGAGTTTCTACAAATCCTCCGGCACCATGGGTAACCAGACTTATACCGTGTCCCTGACCGGTCTGGTGGGTGATGTCGATCTCTATATCTACAGCAACAGCGGCTACACCTTATCCAAGCGCATCTGCTCTTCGGTCAACAGCGGACTGAGTGACGAGTCTTGTAGTGTCAAGGCCTCAGGTTCCGGTAATCTTTATATCCAGGTGGTCGACTATAACAGCCGGGTCGGCAGTAGCTACACCTTGAGTATTCAATAAGTCCAATCCTCTCTGCAGGCCTCCGGTAAATGTACTGGAGGCCTGCAATTTCCAATCGAGCAAACGTTTTGCTTGTACCCGCTTTTCAGTACACTGGAATTCGAATGTGTTCAGGTGCAGGGTATGGCGGGAGTTACTACATCGGTGCAGGTAGATGGGATTTATCGCCTGCTGACAGGTCTGATCGATTTACCGCAGGAACAGTGGTTGTGGTTGCAGACACAACTACAACAACGCTGTTTCGTCGCTGGTGAGTCCATGTTCCGGCCGGGGGATACGGATGGCGGGATCCATTACCTGATGTCCGGCCTGGTGCGTTACTACTATCTGACCGAGGACGGGCGCGAACGCAATCATAATTTCGCTGCCGAGGGCAATCTGGTCGGTTGTCTGCCGGTCTTTTTGGGTAAGGGTCCATGTGATTTCACGGTGAGTGCACTGGAGCCGGTATCTACCCTGTTGATTCCTGCATCAGTCATGTTGAGCGACAATCCGCACCATAGCTGTTGGACGGAGCTGCGTCTGCGTCTGTTGGAACACGTGGCCGCGCGCAAACAGGTACGCGAGGCGGAGTTCCTGCTGGATGACGCCGAGACCCGTTATCGTAATTTTTGTCAGCGTCACAGTGCCATTCTCCAGCGTATCCCGCAATACCACATCGCCTCCTACCTCGGTATCACACCTGTGGCCTTAAGCCGGATTCGCCGACGTATTAACCTGGGTTAATGCATCGGCGTGACAGCGGTTTATGCTGGTGTCAACGAGCCGAATATAATGGAGGGATTGATCGATGTGGCGTACGGTAGGGTTGTGGTTTCTCCTCTTGATAAGCGGATGTAATACGATGAACGCTTCGACAACAACAATGCACAACGGGGATAGCGCCTATAGCGAAGGGCAGTTCGCTGTTGCCGAACAGGCCTATCGCCAGGCGCTGCAGGACGATCCGGACAATGTTCGCGCACAGGAGATGCTGGCCACCATTGCCCTGTGGCGCAATGACCTGACAGCTGCGCAGGCCGGTTTTGAGTCGGCCTGGCAGCGGCGTTCCTGGTGGGGGCGGCGTTGGCCGTTGCGTACACCCGCCCGCATGCACCAGGCGATCGCCGCTGCCCGTGCCGGACAAATACAACAGGCAGCCGTCCTGCTGGAACAGGCAGCAGGCCCGCTAGCTGTCGGCCCGTTCAAAGAATTGAAACTGCGCGCGCGGCAACTCGCCCTGTTCGAAGACGGGCATTTTATGCAGGTCGCTGGCGCCGCTGTCGCCGAACTGCCGTTTGTCATTCGCGATCCCCTGCCGGTGATCAAAGTAGTGGTCAATGGCCATGCACCGGTTAACTTTGTCATCGATACCGGAGGCGAGGGCGTTACTCTGGATCGAGACTATGCCACCCGTGTTGGCGCGCAGATAATCGGAGAATTGCCCGGTGAGTACGCCGGTGGTAAACAAGGTATGACCGGGTTTGGCAAGGTGGAGAGTGTGCAATTGGGCGCGGTGACGCTGGGACAGCTGCCCGTCACTACACTGGATCTGCAAAGCATCAATGACAAGGTGTTTAAGGATACGGAGATAAAAGGGATTATCGGTACGGGCATATTCACCCGCTTTCTGGCAACCATCGATTATCCCGGGCAACGTTTAATTCTGCGTATCCCGCCGGGTGATATTCAGCAGGTGGATAGAGCCTTGCACCTCAAATCAACCGACTACAGTTTTCCCCTGTGGCTGGTGGAGACCCATCTCATGTTTGTCGAAGGTTCGGTCAATGACCTGACGCCGGGATTGATGCTGATAGACACCGGTTTGGCGGATGCCGGTTTTCTTGGCAGCAAGGCGGTCATGGCCGAGGCGGGCATCCCCCTGGACTGGAGCAAGGCGCAGGAGGGGGCCGGTGGCGGTGGCCTGGTCAAGGGCCTGAACGTCGACATCGGCAAGGTTGCCCTCGGAACCGGTGACCATGCCATCCAATTGAGCCATATTCGTGGTGTGGTCACCGAACAGGACAACTCCCTGTTCACCGGCGCTTTGGGGTTCCGCGTGGCCGGATTGGTTTCTCATCAATTTTTCCTCAATTTTGTCTTGAGCTTTGACCTGTACAACGGACGGCTGCTGCTGCAACAACCCTGAGGTAGGCGCTTTGAGCTTGCTTCGGTAAAACTTTATTTTTTCCTATGTAGGTCAATGACTTTGGGCGGAATTATCTATTTCCCCGCCTTGCATCCGGGTTAATGCCATCTATAATTACCCTTGTCCGACGGTGGGAATGGTGGGTATGGATTTTATGGCGTTTGGTCAGAATCTGCGCGTGGACAATGCGTTGATCGACCATGAACATCAGATTCTGATCGATTGTGTAAATCGCTTACACGATGCCATAGTCAATGGCGATGAGCGCATGGTTGTGGCCAAGACCTTGAATGATTTGATTGTCTATACGCAGACCCACTTCTATGTCGAAGAGGAGCTGATGCGCATATTTAACTACCCCGCGGCGGAACAACATCGTCAGGCGCACCAATATTTCAAAGAAATGGTTTTGCGAGTCCAGGTCAATTTCCAACAACGGGTGGCCATGGTGCCGGACAGCTTATTGCAGTTTCTTAAAGAGTGGCTGAGCGAGCATTTCCTGCATGTGGACAAGGCGCTGGCGGATTTTCTGCGTGGCAAGGCGTTGTCATAACGTTTGGCATGCCGCAATAAAAACGGGGCGTTATTACGCCCCGTAATGCATTGCACCTTGCGGTACCTAGCTCAGGATTTCACACAAGACGGCGCTTTCCTGCAGTTGCTGTTGGGTGTAGGTTGACGGATCCTTGCCCTCGATGGTGACGGTCACGGTCTGGTCATCGTTATAGGTGATCGTGGTGCTGCCATTGATCACGATGGTGCCCGCTACAGTATTGCCGGAACTGTCGGTGATCATCGGATCAGTGGTCTCGATGGTGTAGTCACCGTCCAGGCAGTTATCGGTACTGGAGCTGACCGATATCTTTCCATTCTCTGTATGCTGAATGCCGCCACTGGAAAGCACCTGATCGGTTATGACCATATCGGTATATGACATGGTTAGATTACGCGTGCTACTGCCGTCGTCGATGTCGAGTCGGACCTTCCCGTTAAGGGTGGTTTTTTCCACACCATCAACGCTGGTCATTTCCATCTTGGTTTCTTCATAACGCGCAGTGACGCTTTGCGCCGAGTCGGTCAATTTGTTATGGAAAAATGAAACTCCATTGAAAACACCGGATAGATCACCGAAGTCCATGGTGTTTGAGTTGATTGTATATGAGATTTGATAGCTCAGGTCATCGACGCTTTTATAATTAAAATCGGTCAACGTATCGTCGGTGTAATCGATTTCCACAAAATCCTTGCCCTCGTCGATTTTGCCATCCCTGTCGCCCATGACTGCCGTATAAGTATAGATACCAGTGGCGGGGTCTCGGGTATGTTTGATGGTTTGAGTGCCGTTTTGGTAATTGTTGCCAAAGAAACAGTTGACGTAGGTGTAGGTAATGCTGCCGTCCGCATTGGCAGTTGTTATTTCTATGTTAGTTTGGGCGTTGTTTTCATCGAAATTGTCACACGGCGAAGTTGTTGGTTCGGAGACAGCCAAAGCGCGAAACCTTTGTTGATTGAACCGGTTTGCCAGTCTGCTGGCTCTGGCGCGCAAGGATCTTTTTGAGGCAGTGCCTGTACCACCGGAATCCAATCCCTTGGTCTGTGCTCCCAGACCAATGCCCATGCGAAGCACCAGTGCCTGGCTGGCGGCCCGTTTTTCGCTGAGGCCCACCAGGTCATTGACATCGGTATCGCAACCGGTAGTCGCCACTGTGGCCAGTAAGATGACAATTGACAGAATCCGTTGCATAGCGCTCCCCCTTTAATGAATGATTTTTACAATCGGATGATAAGCTTGTGGCGAAACGGTGCGGTGGGTCAAGTCGGGTTATGTCGAGCCGGTCAAATACTGGTCACACCGGTTCACCAGAAGGAACTTGGCAGTCTCTTGTATGCACGGTATAGTCACGCCTTCGATTCTTCTTCGTCGGGAGAGAATGGCTGCGGCTTCACCCGCCCGCCATCGCCGAAGGCGCAACACGCTCGGAAACGCTCAGGCAAAAGGACCACGGGGATCAAAATCGACTCTGGAGAGTGGCTTCACGGCCCACCGAAGGGGCTTAAGCTCTCAGGTTTGCAGGACAGAGGGGCGGCAGATCCGGAGGGGTCTGCCGCCCTTTTTTGTTGCCTTTAATTACCGGGGGTGAAAACGTGGGCAAACAGACTCCTTTATATAATGAACATGTCGCGGCTGGCGCCAAGATTGTCGATTTCGGCGGCTGGGATATGCCTTTGCACTATGGTTCCCAGTTGGAAGAGCATCATCAGGTGCGGCGTGAGGCGGGCATGTTCGATGTCTCGCACATGACTGTGGTTGACCTGCATGGTGAACGCTGTCGCGAATTTTTAGCCTATCTGGTGGCCAACGATGTGGGCAAGCTGGTGGATGAGGGCAAGGCCTTGTATACCTGCATGTTGCACGAGGATGGCGGCATTATTGACGATTTGATCGTCTACTATATGCGCGAATATTGGTTCCGCCTGGTGGTCAATGCCGCCACCCGTGACAAGGATCTGGCCTGGATACGCCGTCAGGCGCAGCCCTTTCAGGTACAGGTCGATGAGCGAGACGACCTGGCCATGATCGCCGTGCAAGGCCCCCAGGCCCGTGACAAAGTCCACGCCCTGCTGGACAAGAAACCGCGCGATACCGTCGCCCGGTTACAGCCATTCTACGCCGGCGTTTTTGGTAACTACTTTATTGCCCGCACCGGTTATACCGGTGAGGATGGCTACGAGATCATGTTACCCAATGACCATGCCGCCGTACTGTGGCGTGCCCTGAGCGGTCAGGGCGTCAAACCCATTGGTCTGGGCGCGCGCGATACCCTGCGCCTGGAGGCGGGCATGAATCTTTATGGCACCGATATGGACGAGTCCACCACCCCCCTGGATGCGGGGCTGGCCTGGACGGTGGCCTGGCAGCCTGACGACCGGCAATTTATAGGCCGCAGTGCCCTAGAGGCGCAGCGCGATCGCGGCGATAACAAACGCTTTATTGGCCTGTTACTCAAGGACAAGGGGGTGTTACGTGGCCATCAGTCGGTCCTGTCCCAGGGACAGCAGGTCGGTGAGATTACCAGTGGTACCTTCTCGCCCACCCTGGGACGCGCCATCGCCATGGCCCGTGTCAGCGGTGATGTTCAGGGCGAGTGTCAGGTGGAGATACGCGGCAAGCTGTTAGCCGCTCAAGTGGTCAAACCCAATTTTGTGCGCCGGGGCAAGGCCCTGGTGGTGATTTAATCGATAAACCCCAATCAGAGGACCTATTATGAGCGAAATACCTTCAGCATTAAAATACACCCGCTCCCATGAATGGGTGCGCACTGAAAAAGATGGCACCGTCACTGTCGGTATCACCGACCACGCCCAGGAGCTGCTGGGTGACATGGTGTTCGTTGACCTGCCCGAGGTGGGCGTCAACTTCGATGCCGGCGACGACTGCGCCGTGGTCGAGTCGGTCAAGGCGGCATCCGATGTCTACAGCCCGGTCTCCGGCGAGGTGGTGGCGGTTAATGACGCCCTGGCGGACACCCCGGAGCTGGTCAACAAAGACCCCTATGGCGAGGGCTGGTTGTTTCGTATCAAACCCGATGACAGCGGCACCATGGATGAACTGCTCGGCGCGGATGACTACGCCGAAGTCGCTGCCGAAGACGATTAATCAAAACTACTGAGAGCCACTGCATGCCTTTTATTCCCCATACCGATGCCGATGTCAGCGCCATGCTGGCGGCCGTCGGGGTATCCTCCATCGATCAGCTGTTCGACGAGGTGCCCAAGTCTCTGCGTAGTGAACAGTTGAACTATGTACCCCATGGTTTGAGCGAGATGGCGGTAAACCGCCTGATGCAGGAGCGCGCAGCGCAAGATGGCCAGCCGCTGTGCTTTGCCGGTGGCGGTGCCTATGAGCACCATATTCCCGCTGCCGTGTGGGAGCTGGCCACCCGTGGTGAGTTTTACTCTGCCTATACGCCTTATCAGGCCGAGGCCAGTCAGGGTACCTTGCAGCTGATCTATGAATACCAGAGCATGATCACCGCCTTGACCGCCATGGATGTCTCCAACGCCTCGCTGTATGACGGTGCCTCCGGTCTGGCAGAGGCGGTGTTGATGGCAGTGCGTGCCAATCGTCGCTCCAAGAGTCTGCGCATCCTGATGCCGCGCACGGTCAATCCCCGTTATCGCAAGGTGGCCAATGCCATTGTGCGCAATCAGCAGATTGTGCTGGAGACCCTGGATTACGACGCCACCACCGGCGTGATCGATCCTGCCAGTCTGCCGCAACAACCGGGTGACTTTGCCGCTCTGGTCATACCCCAGCCTAACTACTTCGGTGCCCTGGAGGATATGGACGCCCTGACCGACTGGGCTCACAGTCATGGCGCCCTGGTTATCGCCGTGGTCAATCCCCTGGCCCTGGGCATACTCAAAGCCCCCGGCCATTGGGGGCAGAAGGGCGCCGATATCGTCTGTGGCGACGGCCAGCCCATGGGTATCCCGCTGTCATCCGGCGGGCCCTATTTCGGCTTTATGTGTTGTAAGCAGGAGTATGTGCGCCAGATGCCCGGGCGTATCGTCGGTGGTACCGTCGACCTGGACGGCCGGCCCGGGTTTGCCCTGACGCTGCAGGCGCGTGAGCAGCATATCCGCCGCTCCAAGGCCACCTCCAACATCTGTACCAATCAAGGCCTGATGGTCACGGCGGCGACTATTCACATGAGCATTCTCGGTGCCGAGGGGCTGGCCCGTACCGCCTCTGTTTGTCATGACAATCTGCGCCAGTTGGCTCAGCGCCTGGAGCGTGAGCTGGGGATCAAGCCTCGCTTCAGCGCCCCCGGCTTCCATGAAATGGTGATCCCGCTGACCAAGCCGGCCGATCAGGTGCTGACTGCACTGGCCCAGGCGGACATCGTCGGCGGTATCTCCCTGGCCGAGGACTATCCGGAGCTGGGCAACGCCTTGCTGGTATGTACCACCGAGACGCGTATCCCCGCTGATCTTGATCTCTACGTCCAGACCTTGAAGCAGGTGCTGGCCTGATGGCTGCGCTGAAGCTGGGCAAGGAGACGGTCAACACCTGCGGAGAGCTGCCGCCGGTGGGGAGTATGGCGCCGGCCTTTCGTCTGACTGGAGTGGATCTCAGCGAGGTGGAGTCGGTGCTATTCGCCGGCAAGCGCAAGCTGCTGGCCATTGTACCCAGTGTGGATACCATGGTCTGCGCCAAATCGGCCAAGCAACTGGATGAGATTGCCCAGCAACACCCGCAGCTGCCGGTGTTGGTAATCTCCGCCGACCTGCCCTTTGCCCAGCAGCGTTTCTGCAAACAGGCCGGACTCAAGCATATCCGGACCTTGTCGCTGATGCGCAGCAAGTCCTTCGCCAAGGATTTCGGCGTGCTGCTGGTGGACGGTCCCCTTGCCGGTTTGACCGCCCGCGCCCTGCTGTTGCTGGATGAAAATGATTATGTCCTGCACGCCGAACTGGTGGCCGATATCGGCCGCGAACCCGATTACACGGCGGCCCTGGCCGCCCTGAACGAAACTATTTCCTGAGAGGGGAAGATTGCAACCATGTTGATCTTTAACCATTCACAAGCAGGCCGGCGCAGTGTCGGTCAGGCGCCCAGCCAGGCGGTTTCCCTGGCAGCCATCCCGGAGAAATTCCTGCGTAAGGACAAACCAGTCCTGCCCGAGGTGTCGGAGTTGCAGGCGGTGCGCCACTACACACGCCTGTCGCAGAAGAATTTCTCCATCGACACCCATTTCTATCCCCTGGGTTCCTGCACCATGAAGTACAACCCGCGTGCCTGTAACACGCTGGCCATGCTGCCCGGTTTTCTGGCACGCCATCCCTTGGCCCATCCGGCCCTCAGTCAGGGTTTCCTGGCGTGTATGTTTGAATTGCAGGAGATGCTGAAGGATGTCACCGGCATGAAGGCAGTATCACTGGCGCCCATGGCCGGCGCCCAGGGCGAGTTTGCCGGTGTGGCCATGATTCGCGCCTACCACGACGCCCGCGGTGACACAGCCCGCGAAGAGATCATCTGTCCCGACGCCGCCCACGGCACCAATCCGGCCACAGCCACCATGTGTGGTTACAAGGTGCGCGAGATACCCACCCGTGACGATGGCGATGTGGATCTGGATGAACTGGCCAAGGTGGTAGGGCCTAAGACCGCAGGTATCATGCTGACCAATCCCTCCACCCTGGGTGTATTCGATCGCAACATCAAGGCCATTGCCGATCTGGTGCACAAGGCCGGTGGCCTGCTCTATTACGACGGTGCCAACCTCAATGCCATCCTNNCCCGGCGCCGGTCCGGTGGGTGTGAGTGAGCGTTTACGTCCCTATCTGCCGGTGCCGCTGGTGGCCCAGGGCGAGCAAGGTTATCACCTGCTCACCGACAAGGATCTGCCCCAGACCATCGGCCCCATGTCCGCCTTCGGCGGCAATGCCGGCATCCTGCTGCGTGCATACATTTACGCACGCCTGCTGGGCAAGGAGGGGATGAAACGGGTGGGCGAGTATGCCACCCTCAACGCCAATTATTTAATGGCCCGTCTGCGTGACAGGGGTTTTACCCTGGCCCTGCCCGAGCGCCGCGCCACCCATGAGTTCATCATCACCTTGCGCAAAGAGGCCAAGGAGTGGGGGGTGAAC
Organism: Proteobacteria bacterium UBA6915; assembly: GCA_002450975.1. Classification (GTDB taxonomy): domain Bacteria; phylum Pseudomonadota; class Gammaproteobacteria; order UBA6915; family UBA6915; genus UBA6915. The sequence continues at coordinate 7,944 of DKAX01000135.1, read as the reverse complement.
GCCATGGATGTGGCCAAGCGCCTGCTCGATTACGGCTTCCATGCACCTACCACCTATTTCCCGCTGATCGTCGCCGAGTGCCTGTTGATAGAACCGACCGAGACCGAGAGCCGCGAGGCCCTGGATGGTTTTATCGAGGCCATGGAGAAGATCCTGCTCGAGGCGCGCGACACCCCGGAAGTGGTGCGTGGCGCCCCCCACACCATGCCGGTCAAGCGCCTGGATGACGTGCGCGCCGCACGGGAGCTGGACCTTACCTTCCATAGTCGCGGCAAGGGTGCCTGATGGCAAAGCCGGGTAAGACAGGCCTGCGTCGGGTCATAGATGCCACTGGTTACTCCATCAAGGGAATAGCCGCAGCCTGGCGTTACGAGTCGGCCTTCCGTCAGGAGCTATTTTTGTGTGTGGTGATGTTGCCCTTTGCCTTGTGGTTGGGCGAAGGGGGCGTAGAAAAGGCGTTGCTGATCGGTTCTCTGTTGCTGGTGCTGATCGTCGAGTTGCTCAATTCGGCCATCGAGGCAGTGGTCGATCGCTTCGGCGATGAGTGGCACACCCTGGCGGAGCGTGCCAAGGACATGGGTTCGGCGGCGGTCTTTTTCGCCTTGGCCGACGTGGTGGTGGTATGGGGCCTGGTCCTTTGGCCTGTATAGGCCGATCCGACTCAACCGTGGTAAGGTTGCGCTGTAGACCACATTCATTTTTTCGTTCCAATAATTAATAAAGGTATTCCCTATGTCGGCACTGATCTGTGGCTCCATGGCCTACGACACCATCATGGTGTTTCATGACAAATTCAAAAATCACATCCTGCCCGATAAGGTGCACATGCTTAACGTCTCTTTCCTGGTGCCGGAGTTGCGCCGTGAGTTCGGCGGTTGTGCGGGTAATATTGCCTACAGTTTGAAACTGCTGGGCGTCGATCCCCTGCCCATGGCGACGGTCGGCAGCGATTTCGCCCCCTATGCCCAGTGGATGGATGAAAACGGTATCAGCCGCAAGTTCATCAAGCAGATTGACGGCACCTACACTGCTCAGGCCTTTATCACCACCGATATGGATGACAATCAGATCACCGCCTTTCACCCCGGCGCCATGAGTCTGGCCCACGAGAACACCATTACCGGTGACGAAGGCGTAACTCTGGGCATGGTCTCCCCGGACGGTCGTAACGGCATGGTGGAACATGCCGAACAGATGGCCGAGGCCAATATTCCTTTTATCTTCGATCCGGGTCAGGGCATGCCCATGTACGATGGCAAGGATTTGCTCAAGTTTATGGAGCAGGCCACCTGGGCCACCTTCAACGACTACGAGGCGCAGTTGCTGATCGATCGCACCGGCAAGACTCCGCACGAGTTGGCAGCCATGGTCGATGCCTTGATCATCACCAAGGGCAGCGAGGGTTCCCATGTCTATTTCAAGAACAAGCGTCTCGAGATTCCCCCGGTCACACCCAAGGCAATACACGATCCCACCGGTTGTGGTGATGCTTATCGCGCCGGACTGGTGTACGGGTTGTTGAGCGGCATGGATTGGGAGACCACCGGCCGTGTGGCTTCGTTGATGGGGGCTATCAAGATCGAACATTTCGGTACCCAGAAGCACCGATTTACCCTGGATGAATTTCGCGCTGCCTTCCAACAGGCTTACGGTTACAGTTTGTCCTGATTTTCTCTGTTGTCCAAAAAAGGCCTTGTGGGATTAAACGCACAAGGCCTTTTTCATTGTCGTTACGCCCTACCTTGTCTAAGCTTATAGCTGTTTCAGTTTTTCACTGTCTGGCGACTTATTGCATCTAATACCGTGAACAGCGGTAAGGATAAAGCGATGCATTAACTGGGAGGAGCGTGCATGTTTTGGTTGGACATCATCGGCAAGATCTTCAAGGTACTCAAGGCCGGGGCCACCCCTAGCCAGATCGCCTGGGGATTTGCCTTGGGATTTGCTATCGGTATGGTGCCAGGGTGGCCTTTGCATATCATTGCCCTGTTTGCTCTGTTGCTGTTGCTGAATGTCAATTTGACCATGGCCCTGGTTGCCATGGCGCTGGCCAGCGTGGTTGCCTGGGTGTTTGATCCCTGGTTGGACCAGTTGGGTGTGTTAGTGCTGAAAGAGGCTTCATTACAGGTCTACTACACCCAGATGTACAACAATCCCCTGTTGATGCTGACCCGTTTCAATAACACGGTAGTCATGGGGGCAACGGTGGGCGGTTTGCTTGCGTTGTTGCCTTTGTTCATTGTGATCAGAATCCTGGTCAAGGCCTATCGGGAACAGTTCCTCCAGAAACTGAACAAGATACGTATCGTGCAATGGCTGCGCGGTAGCCGCATCTTCGGTTTTTACCAACGCGTCAGTCATCTGGAGTAACGGTTATGTTCATACGCAAACAGGCGATTATAGTGATCCTGGTGGTTGCCGTGCTGGCCGGGGCGATATTCTGGTTTGTCAAAGACGGCATGTTCGGGCGCGCAGTGGAATACACACTGGAAAGCATGTTCGGCGCCAAGGCCGAGGTCAGTGGCTTGAAATTGGACCTGATGGATACTTCGGCGCGTTTCAAGGGTGTACGTATAGCCGATGCCGAAGACCCCTGGTTCAATCTGGTGGATGTCGGCCCGGCCGAGTTCAGCGTGTTGGGCATGCAGTTGTTTGCCAAGAAGCTGGTGATCGACAAGGTGACGGTGGACCAGTTGGCCTTTCACACCAAGCGTGAAAGCAGTGGCGAGCTGCCCATGACGGCGCAGGAGAAAGCTGAGAAGGCCGCCGAGAAGGCCGCAGAGGAGAAGGCGAAAAAAGAAAACGCTGATAAGGATGTAATGACCCAATTAAAAGAGGGCGCTGGTAAACTGAAAGAGACCATGCCCGGCATGGATCTGGATGCGTTGACTAAAGAATTGGATATCGAGCGATTGGTAGATCCGAAAGGTTTGGCCTCGGTGCGCGCCCTGGAGGAGACGGAGGTCAAGGCCAAGGAGAGTTACGCAACCTGGGACAAGCGTATCAAAGAGAATACCTGGCAACAGGATTTTAAAAAGCTGGAACAGCAGGTTGATACGGTCAGCAAGGTGGACTACAAGGATGTGGTGGCCTTGAAGAAGGCGTTAGATCAGGCCAAGCAGATCAATGGGGATGCGCAGAAGTTGCAGTCCGATATCTCCACTACGCAGAAACAGGCTCAACAGGACTATGACAGCCTGCAAAAAGCGGTGAAAAACGCCCAAGACATGACCGACGCCGATGTCAAGGCTGTACGTAACCTGGCCAATCTTGGCAGTCTGGACGCCAAGGAGACCGGTAAGATTCTGTTCGGCTCCGCTATGATGGAACGCCTGCAGCAGGGAATGCACTATCTGGCCATGGCCAGAAAGTTTATCGCCAACGACGAGGCTGAACCGGAAGTGCCGCCGCGTCGCTACGGGCGCGACATCCGGTTCCCGGTGACCAGCCGGATCTACCCCAAATTCCTGATCAAGACCGCACACCTGAGCGGCGTGCTGTCGCAGGACAAGCCTCAGGAGTCCCTCAATTATTCAGGTACGTTGACCGGTCTGACCTCCAGCGCCCGTCTGTACGGCGAACCCACTTTGTTGGATATGAAGATGGTGCGTACCGACGGCAAGGCCTGGCAGGTCAATGGTGATTTCGACCACCGTCAGAAGGTGGCCGTGGACCGTCTGCTGATCAAGGGGCAGGGCATGGATCTCGGCGCGGTCGACCTGAAGAACAAAGAGGGCAGCATGATGCCGCAAAGGATGGATACCGGCGCCGCCGATGTAGACGTCAATATGGTGTTGCGTGGCGAATATCTGGATGCCGTCATGCTGGTGGATGCACGTAAGGTAACCTTTGCTTTTCCTGCCAAGCTGAGCGGTGACACGCGTACAAAACGCGATCTGGAGCAGAATATCCGCGAACTGTTTAAAGAATTTGATCACGTTACCCTGAAGACAGTGATCAAGGGGCCGTTGGATAACCCGGATCTCTCTGTAAGTTCCAATGTCGACAAGCTCTTTGCCGCCCGCATGAAGGCGCTATTGGGCAAGCGCATGGCGGAAGCAGAGGCCAAGATTCGTGCCGAGATTGATCGGCAGGTCAAGGCCAAGCGTGCCCAGGTGGAGCAGGAAGTGCAGAAGGTGCGCAACCGGGTGGAGTCGGAGGTTGGCAAATACAAGGATAAGCTGGCCAAGGTGGAGTCTACCCTTAAGAGCAAACAAGCCGAGATCGACAAGCAGATTGAGAAGTTGAAAAAAGAAGCCGACAAACGTAAAAAAGAACTGGAGCAGAAGGCCAAGGATCAGTTAAAAAATCTGGTGAAATAAAAAAGGGCGGCCAAGGCCGCCCTTTTTTGCATGAAGCTGGTTATTTCAGGCTGGAGTAATAGGCCGCCAGGTCGTTGATGTCATCATCACTCAAGGTGGATACAAAGGTCTTCATCATGGCATGGTCGCGTTTGCCGTCTTTGTAGTCACGAATGGCCTTGCCCAGGTAACCGGCGTTTTGTCCGGCCAGATTGGGGTAGGTGGTGTTTGTGGTAATACCTTTGTCACCGTGGCAACCGGCACAACGCGCCGCCTTGGCCTGTCCTGCTGCGGCATCGGCCAGGGCCTGACCGCTCATGGTCAGGGCCAGCAGGGTGAAACTTGTAGCGATGATCTTCTTCATGCGGATCTCTCCTTTGGTTGGAAAAACTATCTGTCGAACAAAGTTGTTTTATTTGTTTGTTAGGATACAACGCCATCGTTATCGATCAAGTCCTGCGGCACCTTGTAAAACCACATCTGGTACATAGACGTCACCCACATAACAGCGAAGCTGAAGCCCATCAGGCCGCCGCTACCCATGACCACATAGGCAAAGGGCGGGTAGACCTTGGTCAGATACCAAGAGCCGATGTCGAGCAGAATGCTGACGAAGGGCAGCATAAGCACGATGCATTTCACCCAGAGAGGCTTGATATAGGAGTGACAAAAGATCGACCCGACAATGAAGAATATGAAAGTGATGCCGAACAAGTGGATATGGGACACCCGTACCAGGGTAAAGATATCCATGCCGGTGTCAAATTCGGCCACGTGTTTGACGTTTTCATAGCCTTTGAGGGTGGGGATATGCGGGTTGCTGCCGTTATGACAGGTCAGGCAGCGTTTTTCGAAGATCAAGGCAATTTTCGGTTCAAAATCCTTCTCCTCCGCGCCGCGCCTGACCCAGGCGACGATCTCATCCTTCTCCGCCTGCGGCAGCATATTGGACATGGGCCCTTTAAGTGCCGATTCGATTTTCGTGTCGCTCTTGCTGCCACTGTAGGCAATGATCAGGTCATTGACCGACAGGGCGGGGTTACCATCGCGCCCGGCATGCGAAGAGAATATATAGATCATGGCGAACAGATAACCAGTGCCCAGGACGATCAGCGTGGAGGTATAGAGGACACGCATGCCCATGGGTAGGAAACTGAAGTGAAAACAGTGACTCTTGTTCATCGGCGTTCTTTCCCGCCAGTCTGGGTGGCGGTGTAGTAGGTGTTATAACTTGTCAGTCGAATTGAATGTAAAGAGGTTTTCAAAGGACTATGGGTAAACTAATATACAAGTTAGCATAAGTGTCGCAAAGAATTTTTTTTTATTGCGACGTTAACGGGTTTTATATCGTTCACCGATCACATTCCGGAGTTTCCTATGATGCCTAAAGTTGATGTTTTCAGGGTCGTTTTGCTGTGCGCTGGCGCGTTGTTGTTGACTGCGTGTGGTAGCAAACAGCCGGCAGCGGTGAGTTTCAGCGCTGAGATCAAGCCTATCCTGGAAAAGAACTGTCTTGAGTGTCATCAATCCGGCGGTGCGGGACTCCAGGCCAGCGGCCTCAGCATGGAGAGTTATGAGGCTTTGATGAAGGGCACGCGTCTGGGGCCGGTCATCAAGCCCGGCGACAGTATTTCCAGTACCCTGGTTTTGTTGATTACCGGGGTAGCCGATCAGAGCATCCGCATGCCCCATGGTGACCGCCAGCCCTTGTCTCCTGAGCAAGTGGAGCTGATTAAGCGCTGGATCGCCCAGGGGGCGGCTAACAACTAGCGGTTTACCATCGAAACCTGTGCAGGGATGCGCGCTTTCCTCATCTAACTTCCGGTCACAATGTCGGCCCACTGGCCGTCGGCGATTACCCTATGTAATACAGCTTCTTTTGTAGGGGAGTTGCTTGGTTCCATGAAGTTATTCAGATAGAGGCCAATCTTCCGATAATAGTCTGACAGGCTGCCGGTTCAGGGAGAGAGGGGTCGTGGGGCGAAACAGGGACGTTTATCGCGGAATACCTGCCGAGGATAGCGGGAGTTGGGAAGGCTATTCAATTTCACGGTTATTGTTAATCCTACAAAACCTGCATCAGGGCTTTGCCGGTGGTGCGCGGATCGAGGATCTATTCCAGTCCTTTCTCGATGATATCGTGCGCTTGACTGCCAGTGAGCATGGATTCTTCGGCGAGGTGTTGTATTCGCCGGCAAACAGGCCATACATCAGCTTGCATGTTTATAGCGGGGCGACTGGTAATGTGGAGATCGCTCAGCAACACTATGCAGCCAGTCAAGCTGGCGAGAATGCTGGCCCATTTGACGCGCTCTATGAAGCCGTCCTCGCCACCCGCGATGTGGTCAATATCAATCCTCTTCAGCAAGAAATCCTCCATGGCACTCCCCCTTCGGTGAATAGTTTTATCGGGCTACCGATTCTCTTCGACCAGGATCTGGTGGGATTGATCGGGTTAGCGAATCGTCAGGGTGGTTATACGGATGATCTGGCAGAGGAGCTTCGATTGGTTTTGGCCGGTTGCGCGATGGTTATCCAGGGCTACCGTACCAATATCCAGCGTATAAATATTCTTGCCGATTTGGCGGATGAGGCGGCCCGTAATCAAGCCTTACTGAAAACGGTTCCCGATGCCATTATCACTATCAATGAACGTGGTTTGATTGAGAGTATCAACCCCGGTGGCGAGCGTTTGTTTGGTTATCGCGCCGACCAGCTGATTGGTCGAAATGTCTCCTGTCTAATGCCGGAGGAAGAGGCGTCGCAGCACGACGAATATATCCGGCGTTACCTGACTACCGGCGTACGCCGCCTGGTTGGCACCACTCGTGAGGTTGAATACCTCGGGCCTAACGGCACCTTGCGCTGCGGCGACCTATTTATCGACGAACTGTTTGTTAGTGGAGAGCGCAAATTTATCGGCGTGGTTCGTGATATTACGGAGCGCAAGGGGGCGATTACAGCCTTGCGGGTAAGTGAGGAACGCCTGCAGCTTACCCTGGATGCTATGGAAGACGCTGTATTGGATTGGAACCTGGAAAATGGAGAGATCTATCTTAGCCGCCGTTGGATGTCGATGTTGGGGAACGAGCCCCATGAGTCACATGTCCGACTGGAGGATATTGTTACATTGATTCATCCCGACGACCGGCCCGGAGTGTTGGAGAAATTGCAGGCGCATCTGCGCGGTGAAAGTCCGATGTTTGAAATCGAGCATCGCATGCGCCATCGTAGTGGTGACTGGATCTGGTTGCTTGACCGCGGCAAGGTCGTCAGCCGCAATGAACGTGGTGAGCCTTTGCGTATGGTGGGTACTCATGTAGACATTACCGAACGCCGGCGCGCGCAGGAGGCGTTACGCACGAGCCAGACGCATCTGGCGCAGGCCCAGGCGTTGGCGCATGTCGGCAGTTGGCGGTGGTTTGCAGACAGTGGTCAGATGCAGTGGTCCGATGAGACCTATCGTATTCTGGGCTACGTTCCTCAGGAAGTATTGGCGAATCTGGAGAATTTTGTCTCGGCGATGGGGGATGGGGCCGAGTTGTTACCGGAACTATTTCAACAAGTACTGGCGGGTGGCGCGACCTTGGCTCGGGAATATACCTTGTTGACCGGTGATGCCATGGTCAAAACGGTCTTCCTA
>DKAX01000025.1 GCA_002450975.1 Proteobacteria bacterium UBA6915 | reverse complement strand
GGCAAGAACCTGGCCATGACCTTGTTCGAACTGCTGGGCTATCACATCAAGGCCAATCCCAAATATGGTTCGGAGAAGAAGGGTCAACCAACGACCTATTATCTCTCCGCCGCACCGGAACCGATCCGCGTCAACAGCGAGTATCATCACGTCGATGCGGTGTTGTCACCCGATCCCAACGTGTTTGATCACGCCAATCCGGTCGCTGGACTGGCCAAGGGCGGACTGTTTGTCATCCAAAGCGATCTCGACTCCCCCGAGGCGGTGTGGCGTCACATCCCCGAAGCACAACGTCGCTATATCGTGGAAAACGACATCAAGGTTTACTACATCGACGCCTTCAAAATCGCGCGCGCCGAGGCCACCGACGCCGACCTGCAATTTCGCATGCAAGGCATCGCCTTCCAGGGCGCCTTCTTTGCCGCCTCTGATATTTGCCAGCGCGTCGGCCTGGATGAAAAGTCCTTGTTCAATGCCATCCACGAACAGTTGGAACACAAGTTCGGCGCCAAGGGCAAACACATCGTCGAAGACAATGTGCGCGTGGTGCGTCGCGGCTTCGATGAGGTGAAGGAGATCAAACACAAATCACTGGACATCGTCCACGAGGCTCCCATGAAGCAGGAGTTGAACCTGCCCATGATGATCAAGCAGCAGCCGGTGAGCGATGATCAACGCAGCGACCTGCACCGCTTCTGGGAACAGACCGCCGGTTTCTACTCGAGCGGTCAGGGCAGTGACAATCTGGTCGATCCGTTTATCGGTTTGAGTGTCATGCCCGCCGCCACCGGCCTGTATCGCGACATGACATTAGTACGCTTCGACTATCCCAAGTGGATACCGGAGAACTGTACCGCCTGCGGTGACTGTTATGTGGTATGCCCCGACAGCGCCATTCCCGGTCTGGTCAACTCCGTGCCGGAGGTGTTCAACACCGTCATCAACCACATCGAGACCCACGGTATTCCTACGCGTCATTTGCGCCGCGCCGTGCGCACTGTGGAGAAAAAACTGCGCGCCCTCATCGACAGCGAAGGCGATCACGCCAATGTGCGCGCCCTGCTGCAACAGGCCATCGACGCCACGATCAAGAAAAGCGAAAAAGAAGACGAGCGCGCGCAACTGAGTAAGGAGTTCGACAAGTTCAACCACACCCTGGGCGATTTCCAATTCGCCGTCACCAAACCCTATTACAACGTCAAAGAGAAAAAGGCCAAGGGCAGCGGCGGCCTGTTCTCGTTGACCGTCAATCCCTACACCTGCAAGGGCTGCATGGAGTGCGTGGCGGTGTGTAACGACGACGCGCTGATCACCGAACCCCAACAGGAAGAGGACGTCACCCGCATGCGCAGCGACTGGGCGTTCTGGCAGGAACTGCCCACCACCTCCCACGACTACATCCGCATCGACAACATCGACGAGGCGGTCGGCGCCCTGCACAGCATGTTGCTGGACAAGGGCACCTACGGCTCCATGGTGTGCGGCGACGGCGCCTGTATCGGCTGCGGCGAAAAGACCATCGTGCATTTGTTTACCTCTACGGTCAGCGCGCTGCTACAACCACGCGTACAACGCCAAGTGGCCAAGCTGGATAAACTCATCGCCGATCTGGAACACCATATTAAATTAAAGATGATGGATGGGTTGGATCTCTCCGACCTCAGCGCCATGCGCGAGGCCTTAAACAATGACAATAAAAAGGATCTCACCTTGTCGCAGGTTTCCGCACACATGGAGGAGCACCATCAACACATACTCGACCGCGCATGGTTGAGCCGCGTCACCCAACTGTTGGAAAAACTCAAACACCTGCGCTGGCACTATGTCAGCGGCCCCACCCACAAAGGTCGCGCCCATATGGGCTTTATCAACGCCACCGGTTGCACCTCGGTGTGGGGCTCCACCTTCCCCTACAACCCCTACCCGTTCCCCTGGACCAGCCACCTGTTCCAGGATTCGCCGTCGGTGGCCATGGGCATATTCGAAGGTCACATGGTGAAGATGGCCGAGGGCTTCAAGGCAATACGCATGGTCGAACTGGAACTGGCGGGTAAATACGACGCCAAGGAACACGACCTGTTCTTCAAGCGCTTCGACTGGAAGCAATTCAGCGATGAAGAGTTTCTGCTCTGCCCGCCGGTGGTCAGCGTCGGCGGCGACGGCGCTATGTATGACATCGGTTTCCAAAACCTGTCACGCATGTTGATGTCGGGGCGCCCGATTAAAGTCTTGATCCTCGACACCCAGGTCTACTCCAACACCGGCGGCCAGGCCTGTACCTCCGGCTTCCGCGGTCAGGTGGCCGATATGTCACCCTTCGGGGCTGAGCATCACGGCAAAGAGGAACGCCGCAAAGAAATGAGCCTGATCGGCATGGCCCACCGTACCTCGTACGTCCTGCAAGGCGGCATTAACAACATCACCCACCTGCTGGAAGGCTACATCGAAGGCCTCAACAGTCGCGAACCGGCGGTGTTCAACATCTACGCCGTCTGCTCCACCGAACACGGCGTCGGCGATGACGCTGCCTGGTTGCAAAGCAAGATGGCAGTGGAATCACGCGCCTATCCGCTGTTCAAGTTCAATCCGCTCAAGGGCGTAACACTGGCCGAGTGTATCGACCTCAGCGGTAACCCGGAAGTGGACAAGGATTGGCCCAGCTACACCTTGAAATATCAAACCGACGACGGTCGGGAGGCGAGCATGGCGATACCGCTCACCTTCGCCGACTTCGCCGTCACCGAGGGACGCTTCCGCAAACACTTCAAGATCGCACCGCGCAGTGCCTGGAACGACGACATGATCCCGTTGCACGAGTTCATCGAGATGAACGCTGAACAACAAAAGGGGCGTTATCCCTATATCTGGACCGTCGACAAAGAGCATCACCTCGGTCGCGTCATCGTCGCCGAAGAGCTGGTGCAATCCACCGTTGAGCGCCGCAACTTCTGGCGCGTTCTGCGCGCCCTAAAAGGCGAAGAACACAAGGCGGTAGACGTCAGCGGCATCACCAATCAGGTACGCCAGGAGATGGCGCAACAACTGGCATCGACCTTGTTAAACATGGCCTCGGGTGGTGGCAACGCCGCCGCTCTGATGCAAGGCCTGAGCAGTGCACCGACGGCAACGCCCAGTGCACCCAAGGCGCCAAGCGCCAAACCGGCCGCCGCAGGCGACTATGAACCCGCATGGATAGAGACACCGGAGTGCACCGCCTGCGATGAGTGCACCAACCTCAACGCCAACATCTTCGCCTATAATGACGACAAGCTTGCTTATATAAAGAATGCGCAAGGCGGCCCCTACAGCGACATCGTCAAGGCGGCGGAAAAGTGCACCGCAAGCATCATCCACCCCGGTACCCCGTGGGACATGAGCGAAGCGGATATTGACAAGTGGATCAAGCGGGCTGAGAAGTATCAGTAAGGCTATAGTTATTCCCTCTCCCCTCAGGGGAGAGGGTTAGGGTGAGGGGAGTTTTTTTGGGAGTCAACCCTTACCGCAGTTGTAGACCCGAGTAAGATTTGCGCAATCTTCAAATCGTCTCTGGCAACAACGCCGGAGACACAAACAACGCTTACTCCGGCCTACACAACCGGAAGATAGAGAATACTTTATAGGTTGGGCTGAACGCCTTTTGTGATGCCCAACGTGGGATGTATAATCGGACGCAGTGTTGGGCATCGCGTTGCTCAGCCCAACCTACAATCCCCAACCACGCGCAAGTACACCCTGGAGAAAAATCGATAAGCATGAAATTTAGTGACAAGGCAAAACAGGAAGGACTAGCAGCATTTGAAGAATCAAAATATGACGAGGCCTTTGCACTATTAATTCAATGCGCAACAAATGGCGATACACAGTGTCAGGGCGCGATCGGCTCAATGTATTTATATGGATTTGGAATAGAAAAAAACCTTTCCGAAGCGCTTAAATGGCTAAAGACGGCATCTGACAATGGATGGGGACCTGCTTCAGATAACCTAGGATCGATATACCTGTCAGGCCTGCTTGGAGCAGAAATAAATGACCAATTAGCCAAGCAGTACTTCGAATTAGCAAAGACGCAAGGATTCAAATTTTAGCTCTTGTAGGGCGCAATAACGAAGCGTATTGCACCGAATGCTAAATAGAAAGCTACCGCGTGGGCATAAACCACATGCCCACCCTACGTACCAAATGTTTTTGTCCCCTCTCGTCAATTGGGGAGAGTGTGTTAAACCAAAAAGGCACCTATGGCTTGGTTCGGATTAAAACGTAACACCTTCGCCCGTGGCATTCATCCGCCGGGGCATAAAGAGACGCAGTCCGAGCCGATTCGGCGTCTCGATTTTTCGCCGCGCCTGATCCTGCCGCTCAATCAACACATTGGCAAGCCATCCATCCCCATCGTGCATAAAAACCAGGAGGTGGTGCGCGGTGAACCGATCGCGCGCGCCGATGGATTTATGTCGGCGCCAATGCATGCACCGGCCACCGGTATTATCGAAAAGATCGACCTGATGCCCAGTGCGCGCGGGCCGAAGGTGCAGAGCATTATTCTCAAGATCTATCAGGCCGACGATCAGCGCGTGCGTTATGGTCGCGCGCGTGATATGAGCACACTCAATCCCAAAGAGATGATCACGGCGATACAGGAGACCGGCATGGTGGGCCTGGGTGGTGCCGCCTTCCCTACCCATGTGAAGCTATCGGTGCCGGAGGGCACGGTGATCGATACCCTGGTGATCAACGGTTGCGAGTGCGAGCCCTATCTCACCACCGATCACCGCGTGATGTTGGAGTGGGCCGATGACTTGCTCACCGGTATACGCTATGTACAACACGCCTGCGGCGCGCCGCGTGTGTTGATCGGCATCGAGGACAACAAACGCGACGCCGCCGAAGTGATCGCCTCACGCCTGCCGATAGAATCTGACATCGAAGTGCGCACGGTCAAGACCAAATACCCGCAGGGTTCGGAAAAGCTGTTGATCACCGTGCTCACCGGACGCGAGGTGCCTAGCGGCGGCTTTCCCTATCAGGTCGGCTGCGTGGTGCAAAACGCGGCCACGGTGGCGATACTCGGTCGTCTGTTACCGCAGACGCAGGGCATGATCGAACGCGTGGTCACCATCTCCGGGCCCGGCATCAAACGACCCGGCAATTATCTCATCCCCATCGGCACGCCCATGCGTTACGTGCTGGAGCAGCTGGGCTTTAATGGTGACGCCGGTGAGTTGATCCTGGGTGGGCCGATGATGGGCAACGCGGTAGCCTCACTGGATGTGCCCATAACCAAGGCCACCTCGGGTATACTGGCCCTGGATCACGACTCGGTGGTGCGTTCGCAGGCGGACAAGGTCTATCCCTGCATACACTGCGGGCGCTGTGTACAGGCGTGTCCCTTGCACTTGAATCCCTCGCAACTGGGACTGCTGGCCGCCAAGCGTGACTATGAAACCATGAACAACAGTTATCACTTACAGGACTGTTTCGAATGCGGCAGTTGCAGTTATATCTGCCCCTCCAACATCCCGCTGGTACAATACTTCCGTGTCGCCAAGGCGATCTTACGGGAACAGAGCACACCATGAGCAAGGGCAACATCAAACTGGAGTTGCGCACCTCGCCCCACCTGCACGCGCCGCTGCATGTGCGCGTGATCATGCGCAACGTGGTCTATGCGTTGTTGCCTATCGTGTTGTTCGCCATCTATGCCTTCGGCATCAGTGCCTTGTTGTTGATCATCACCGTTACTCTTACCTGCGTGTTGACCGAGCATCTGTTCAATCGCGCAAGCAACAAGGACAACACGCTGAATGATTTGAGCGCGGTGATCACCGGACTATTACTCGCCCTCACCCTGCCGCCCGGCTTTCCCTTGTGGATGGGTGTGGTGGCCGGCTTCGTCGCCATCGCCTTGGGCAAGGCGTTGTTCGGTGGCTTGGGCTACAACATCTTCAATCCCGCGCTGGTGGGACGCGCGTTTGTACAGGCGGCGTTTCCGGCGGCCATCACCAGTTGGCAACCGGCGTTTGCAGCGGATAGGTTTACCACGATATTGCCGAGCACATTAACCCTGCCTTTCGGCAAACCTTTAGACGCCATCAGCAGCGCCACTCCCTTGGGTGCGTTCAAGTTCGATCATCAACTCAGCAATGTACAGGATCTGTTTTTGGGCCTTAGCAACGGCTCGTTGGGCGAGACCTCGGCGCTTCTAATCCTGGTGTGCGGTGTGTATCTCGCCGTGCGCGGCATCATGAACTGGCACATCCCGCTCGCGGTGCTATTGGGCGCCGCCCTCACCGCCGGCCTATTCTATATAACTGATACGCAGCACTACCCCGAGCCGCTGTTTGTGTTGTTCTCCGGCGGTTTGATGCTGGGTGCCTTCTTCATGGCCACCGATCCGGTGGGTGCGCCGGTAACGCCGCGCGGTATCTGGCTGTACGGTTTATTGATCGGCGTGGTCACGGTGATCATCCGTCTGTTTGGTGGCCTGCCGGAAGGCATCATGTATGCCATTCTATTGGGCAATGCCGCGGCACCGATACTCGATCAAGTAACACAACCACGGCCGTACGGCCATAAGAAGGGTAAACCATGAGCGCGCCCGCGGTGACACACGACAGCAGCCTGCGCCTGATACGCGCCCTGGGGCTGATCGCGCTGATCGCCGGTGTGTTGATCGTGTGGGTGTATGAACTCACCCTGCCGCGCATCGAGGATAACAAACAACGGGCCATCGAGGCGGCGGTGTTCACCGTGATCAAGGATGCGGTGCAACGCAGGGACTTCATCATCAGCGACCAACAACTGCGCGCCGCCACCGGCAACGAAGGCAAAGAGACGTGGAAGGTGTACGCCGGTTACGATGCCGATGGTAAGTTAAAAGGCGTTGCCCTGGAGGGCAGTGCGCAAGGTTACTCGGGCGTGATTCGGCTACTCTATGGTTATGACCCACAGTGTCAATGCATCAACGGCATGGTGGTGATACAGGCCACCGAGACTCCGGGGCTGGGCGATGCCATCGGCAAGAATCCGCAGTTTCTGGCCAACTTCACGCAATTGGATGCGCAGTTGAATGGCGGTGGTGATGCCTTGGCACACGACATTGTTACCGTGCGTCATGGGCGTAAGAAAAACGCCTGGGAGATAGACGCCATTTCCGGTGCTACGGTCTCGTCCAAGGCGGTGGGTAGGGCGATCAATGGGAGTGCGCAGCAACAACTACCCATCATCCAGCAACAGTTACCACAACTGATGGAAGCGAATCATGGCACAAACTAACGACGCAATAACCATGGACACCTTCCTGCAAGGCGTTTGGCGCGACAACCCGGTGTTCGTGATGTTGCTGGGTATGTGCCCGGTATTGGCGGTGACCAATTCCGTCATGAATGCCCTGGCCATGGGACTGGCCACCACCTTTGTGTTGATCTGTTCAAATCTGTTGGTATCTCTACTGCGCAACGTCATCCCCAAAGCGGTGCGCATCGCCTGTTATATCACCATCATCGCCACCTTCGTCACCCTGGTTGACTATGTGATTCAGGCCATCAGCCTGCAACTCTATAACGCCTTGGGTGCATTCATTCAATTGATCGTGGTCAACTGCATTATTCTCGGTCGCGCCGAAGCCTATGCCTCCAAACACACGCCGTTCAACACGCTGGTCAACGCCGCCGGCATGGGGGTGGGGTTCACCTTTGCCTTGTTGTGTCTGGGTGCGGTGCGCGAACTGTTGGGCAGCGGTTCGTTGTTGGGTGTTTCACTGCTAGGCGAAGGTTTTCAACCCTGGGTGATTATGTTGCTGCCACCCGGTGGCTTCTTTGTGTTGGGTGGTTGGTTGCTGTTATTCAATTGGCGCCGGCAACGGCGCGGAGAGAAGATCATTGTAGCGGAGGCACATCACCATGGCGGCTGATTCCTTATCATTCATCTTTCTCGATGCACTGTTGATCAATAATTTTGTGCTCGCATTATTCCTGGGGATCTGCCCCTTCCTGGGCGTATCGGCGCAATACAGGACCGCCCTGCCCATGGGCCTGGCCACGGCACTTGTCATGTTGATCAGTTCCCTGTGTGCCTATGCCTTGAACGCTGCCCTCACCTCACTGGGCCTGCCCTTTCTGCGCCTGATCAGTTATATCGCCGTGATCGCCTCGGCGGTGCAACTGGTGGAGATGATTATGAAGAAATTCAGCCCGACGCTGTTTCGCGCCCTGGGCATCTATCTGCCCTTGATCACCACCAACTGCGCCATCCTGGGTCTGGCTCTTTTTCAGACCATGCGCGAATTCAACTTCCTACAATCCCTGGCCTACAGCCTGGGCGCAGGTCTGGGCTTCACACTGGCCTTGGTGTTGATGGCCGGTCTGCGCGAACGTCTGGCATTGGCCAATGTACCAGCAGTTAGCCAAGGGGCTGCGCTGAGCCTGATGCTGGCGGGTTTGCTATCGTTAAGCTTTATGGGGTTTGCTGGATTGGGTGGCGAGTAATGACTTATCTCATCACCATCACAACCATCCTGGTCTTTCTCGCCGCTTGGCTAATGGTGCAAGCTGTGGCACGCTGGTATGCAGGCAGACACCCGCATCTCGGGCTAGTGCGGGAGGAAGGTGCGGGTTGCGGCAGCAGTTGCGGTTGCGCCAAAGGTCAATGCAGCAACAAACAACGTTCTGTTCAGGAGGTCTCTCATGAGTGAGTATGTAATCGGATTCGAACACTTGGGCATGAACGACGTCGGCCGCGTGGGCGGCAAGAATGCCTCCCTGGGCGAGATGATCTCCAACCTGACCAATCTCGGTGTCAAGGTACCCGGTGGCTTTGCCACCACCGCCGATGCCTATCGCGAGTTTCTGCAACAAGGCGGCCTGGATAAACGTATCCACGAGCTGCTCGACAAGCTCGATATCGATGATGTCAACGCCCTGGCCAAGGCGGGCAAACAGATCCGTCAGTGGATCATCGACACCCACCTGCCCAAGGCGCTGGAACAGGCCATCAGCGATAATTTCAAGGCGATGGANNGGCGCCAGCGGCGTGATGTTCACCATCGATACCGAGTCGGGCTTCAAGGATGTGGTATTCATCACCGGCGCCTACGGGCTGGGTGAAACCGTCGTGCAAGGAGCCGTCAATCCCGATGAGTTCTATGTGCACAAGCCCACCCTGGCGGCGCGCAAGCCGGCCATTCTGCGCCGCAATCTCGGTCACAAGGCCATCAAGATGAT
>DKAX01000130.1 GCA_002450975.1 Proteobacteria bacterium UBA6915 | reverse complement strand
TACCGCATCAACAGCCTCGCCGCCGGCGGTGAAACCATCGTGTTGTGTGATATGCGCGAGGATGAGGCCTACGGCTGAGCGCAGGCCCCGGTCACGCTATTCGCCGGTGGCGACCGGATGGTTGGGATCTCGAATCCACTCACTCCAGGAACCGGTATAGAGTCGGGCGCCTGAGAAACCGGCGACTTCCAAGGCAATCAGGTGGTGGCAGGCGGTGACGCCCGAGCCGCACAGGGTGACGAGATTTCCCGCATCCTGACGCTCACCTATCAAGGGTAGGTAGAGGGCCCGCAGTTGCTCTGCCGGCAGGAAATAACCCTTGTTGTCCAAATGACGACGCGTAGGCATATTGACCGAGCCGGGGATATGGCCGGCCACCGGATCCAGGGGTTCCACTTCGCCCTTGAAACGTTCTGCCACACGGGCATCCACCAGGATCTGTTCGCCGGAGGTGAGCACCTTTTCCACAAAGGCGGTATCGACCACCAGTTCGGGACGTAGCTTGGGAATAAAGGTCTTGGCCGGGCGCGATGGGCGCTCTCGATCCATGGGACGTTTCTCCCGGTGCCAGGCCTGCAGACCGCCATCCAACAGTGCCACCTTGTCATGTCCCAGCCAGCGCAACAACAGCCACAGACGCCCCGCCGCCGCCCCTGATGAATCGTCGTAGACGACCACCTGGGTGTCGTTGCCAATACCCCACTGTCCCAGTTTCTTCGCCAGCGCCTGCGGGTCAGGCAGCGGGTGTCTGCCACTTTTCTCACTAACCGCTGAGGCCAGGTCTTCCTCCATATGGGCATAGACGGCACCGGCGATATGGATGGCGTTATAGGCTATGGGACCCAGTTCCGGTTCCATGGGATCGAAGCGGCAATCGACAATGACCCAGTCGGGGTCGCTGAGGTGGTCCGCCGCGGTGGCGGTATCGATCAAAGTGGTGTAGGGCATGACTGTGCTACCATCGTTGCTGTTTGTAAGCCGGTGACTATACCGGGATGGGATGTACAGCTCAAATGACGGCGGAGAAAAAACTGCGCGTCGGGATCGATCTCGGCGGAACCAAGACAGAATTGATCGCCCTCGATGAACGGGGCAAGACGTTGTTGCGCTGGCGTGTTGCCACGCCCAGTGAGTGTTATGAGGCCATTGTCAATAACATCGCCGAAATGGTCTGGCAGGCGGAGGAGTTTCTGGACAAGCCCGTCAGCGTGGGCGTCGGTACTCCGGGGGCCATCTCCCCTCACAGCGGATTGATGAAAAACGCCAATACCACCTGTCTTATCGGCAGACCGTTACAAGCGGACCTGGAGGCCGTTTTGCAGCGATCGGTGCGCCTCGCCAATGATGCCAATTGCTTTGCCCTTTCCGAGGCCCGCGATGGTGCCGGCGAGGGCGCTGCGGTGGTTTTCGGTGTAATAGTCGGTACCGGTACCGGCGGAGGTGTGGTGGTGCATGGCAAGGTGTTGACCGGCCCCAATGCCATTGCCGGCGAGTGGGGCCATAACCCGCTGCCCTGGCCCCAGGATCGGGAGCGGCCCGGCCCTGACTGTTATTGTGGTCGCCAGGGCTGTATCGAGACCTTCCTATCAGGGCCGGGACTGGCACAGGACCATTACCGTCGGCACGGCGTACGCCACAGTGCCGAGGTTTTGGTCAAACAGGCGGAACAGGGTGACAAGAAGGCCTTGCTGACCCTGGAGGGGTATTACGACCGCATGGCGCGTGCCCTGGCCGGTGTGATCAATATTCTTGATCCCGATGTCATAGTCCTCGGGGGCGGGTTGTCCAACCACCAGGCGCTCTATAGCCAGGTACCCGAGCACTGGGGACGATACGTATTTTCAGACCATGTGGCGACCCGCCTGGTGCAGGCCAGTCATGGTGATTCCAGCGGTGTACGTGGTGCCGCCTGGTTATGGGACGGGTTGGTAGGGGAGTTTCCGGGCTCTAGTAGAGACTGACCGGCAGGGCGGCGGTCGCGCAGTACTTTCGGCTGGAGTCACAGGCCTCAAGTACGATCTGCGTTTGTTTGGGAAGTTGATCCAGCAAGGGGGCAATATTTTTTACACTCTCTGTTTCACCGCGTAACTTGCAATTAATATTCAATTCGCTGCTGATGCGGCAGTTGAAGTTGGCGAATTGATTGCAGTTGTATCCGCCATTGAGGCTGCCGCAAGTCTGCTCAAGAAAGACTTCTTCGGCACCCAGTTCGTCGTCTTCGCTGAGATAGAGCCTGGTGAAATAAGGGTCGGTTGAGGTGACCTCCCAGTGGACGACAAAGGTTCCACCCTGAAAGTCGGTAACGATCCCGGGTTCTACTTCCGGGTCTTCCTGTTGCTGGTGCCTGTGCATCCCGTGTTCGCGACTAGAGTATCCCGCTACAAGCTCATCGTCGTCGTCCAATGCGGCCTGTTGTTTGTTGTCCGAGAGACCTTCGGTGTTGGCTTGTAGATTGCCCAGATTTCCGGTTATCGCAAATTTATTGATATGAGCCTGCAATAAGCCATTGGATGTGGATAGTCGATTCTCTTCCAGGCAGCCGCCCAAAAGGAGCATCAATAGCAAACCGCCTGTAATGAATAACCTGTTCATGACCTTGTCTCCCAGCAGTCAGGTCTAATGACAAGTTTACCTATAATCCAGAATAATTACATGGAATTAGTTAATGGAAACCGCAAATAATATACGTGTATATTTGATCTGGGTATAAATTAATTTAATTGCTGGAGGTGATATAGGGATCGGCATTGATCTCTGCCAAAGAGGCACCGGCTAAAAAGGTCTTCTTTTTAGTGGATTCCACCATGACAGGGTGACCGCAGAGGAAAATGCGCCACTGATCCAGTTTGGGGTGTTGTTGCAGGGCGATGATCTCTGCCCGGCCGTGGGCGAAACCCTCGATCTGCTCACCGGATAGGCAAGGGAGATAGTGAAAATTGGGGTACATCTTGTCCATGGCGCGCAGTTCTTCCACCAGATAGAGGCCGTCTCGGTTGCGGCTGCCATGGTAGAGGTGGATAGGCCCGCTATGTCCTTGGCGCAGGGCGTCCCGTACGATGCCCCAAAGCGGTGCCAGGCCGGTACCGGTGGCGACCAACATCAAGGATTGTTCCGGTTTTCCCGGCAGGTAAAAACAGCTGCCCTCGGGACCAGATATAGTCAGTGTCGCGCCTGTCTGGATCTCATCGACCAGCCAGGTGGACATCCGTCCCTGTGCAAGCTTGCGCACATGCAATTCAATCGATTCACCCAGTTCGGCCACGCTGGCCAGAGAGTAACTGCGTACCAGGTTATCGTGGTGTACGTTGATAAATTGGCCGGCCTGGTAGTTCAGCGAGGCATTTGGGCGTAAGCGCAGCCGGGCAATATCGGGCGCTAGCAGATGCTTGTCTATCAAGGTGGCTTCGATCTTATGCGTGGCCTCGTCATCAGCCAGGGCAATGCCCAGATCCTGAGTGGTTTTGCAGATGCAGGCGAGGAAATAACCCTGGTGCTTCAGATTGTCTTTCAGGCCATTTTGCGCATCCGCCGGCGGAGTGCCCTGGGTTGCGCGCATCATGCAGGAGTGGCAGACCCCGGCACGACAGGAGTGGGGAAGTTCCACCCCTTGCCGACTCAGGCCATCAAGCAGTGATTCAGTTGATTCGACTTGATAGGCCTGGCCTTGAAAGGTGATAGTCGGCATGGGGTGGATGCGTCCTTAGCGTCCCAGTACGTCGTTGCGAGTGGACTCGGCAATGGCGGCTGCTTCGGCGATCAGATCACCGGGTACGCCCAGTTCCTGCAGAGTGGCACCCAGATTTTCCATAACGGCGTCAAAGTGGCTGTCGTTCAGGCCACGGGCTACCAGATGGGCATGACCGTCGCGCATGTCTTTACCGGAATAGTGGCTGGGGCCGCCGAAGGCCAGAGTCAGGAAGGCCTTTTGTTTGGCTGCTTGTTTGTTCATATCGATGCCTTCAAAAAAGCCATTGATTCGGTCATCGGCCAAAACCTTGCGATAGAACAGGTCTACAGCTGCATTGACTGCCGCGTCACCACCGATACGTTCATACAGAGAAGGATTGCTCATAGGGGTCTCCTGATTATGAGATTGAAACAAAATTTCCTACTGTTATTAACATGTATTTAAGATACATGTTAAAGCGCTATACAATGGCGCAAAAAAGTGCCCTTGTCAACCACATGGTTTAATGTTTTTTTGCGAAAATCATTTGCAAATCAATAACGTTCAGACAGTGTTCAGTTTCAGTATCCAGATCGTCCTCGAAAATGTGACGTCATTTCTATCTTGCACCCTGAATCCTCAGTAGCCTAAGCGCCCGTTATGTTCGTGGCAGGAGTGAGTTTTTTAGGCCAACGCTATGGGTATGACGGAATTTCTTCCAACAAACTATGAATAAAAGTGATTACACATATGGGCACGGAACTTTGTCGCGAGTGGGGGCTGGGGCATTGCGAGGAACTTGCTGCCCTGGGGTGTCATAGTTTTGAGATTGAGCATCAAAGGCGGGTCTTTGAGGTGATTGTCGTTCACCTCGACGGTGATTTTCATGCATACGTCAATCGTTGTCCCCACACTGGTACGGCCTTGAACTGGCAGCCTCAGCAGTTTCTTAGTGTCGACGGCGAATATCTGCAATGTGCGACCCATGGCGCGTTGTTTCGGCGTAACGATGGCCTGTGCATCTGGGGTTCCTGCGTGGGACAAAGTCTGACAGCGGTGCCAGTACTGGTGCGTGATGACAAAGTTGTGCTGCGTGCGCCATTGGCCCTCCTGGAGGAGATATCCGCGCACACGGTATGATATTTGTCGGATAGCATCGCCATAATTCTTGGTTCTGCTGCTTTTGGTTTTAATCATTTTGTGGGAATATGGTGGGCCTTGCTTAGGGGCGGGGTTTACCTATTACTTTTCATCGGGCGGCTTGCGGGTTTTGATGACGTGGGCATCATGCCCGGTATCTTTTTGGAGAATAACATGCGAATCAGTTTATTAGTGGCGGCGTCGTTACTGCCCGTGCTGTCCTCAACAACGGTTCTGGCGGCGGATAAAAAATTGGACAGCAGCCTGGAAAAATTCAGCTATGCCGTAGGCTTTCAGATCGGTCAAAGCCTGAAGCGCGATGGTGTGAAGGTGGATGTGGAAGCCATGTCTATGGCGGTCAAGGATGTACTGGATGATAAGGAGCCTCGTGTCTCCATGCAGCAGATGCAAGCAGCTTTCCAGACCTTCCAGGAGCAGCAGCAGAAGGATCAGCAGGTGGCAGCTGATGCCAATCTGAAGAAAGGCCAGGAGTTTCTGGAAAAAAACAAAAAAAAGAAAGGGGTGAAAGAAACAGCGTCCGGTTTGCAGTATGAGGTGATCAAAGCCGGCAATGGTAAGAAACCCAGTGCTACCGATTCTGTCGTAGTGCATTATCGCGGCACTACAATTGACGGCAAGGAATTTGATAGCTCCTACAGCAGAAACCAACCCACTCCATTCACCGTTAATCAGGTGATACCTGGCTGGCAGGAAGCTCTGCAGATGATGGAGACCGGTGCGAAATGGAAGGTCTACATTCCTTCCAAGCTGGCCTATGGTCCCCAGGGCGCCGGCGGGGCCATTGGCCCGAATGAGACTCTGGTCTTCGAAGTTGAGTTGATTGAGGTTAAGTAAATTGACCGGTAAACACGGGGTGGTCTATTAATCAAACCTCCCCGTGTTGATTGCCCCCCCCATGTCTTTGACGGATGATGTACTGGCGGTTCTACAGGAGCAGACTGGTCCGGTAAGTGAATATGATCTGCTTAAGCGCCTTGCCGACAAAGGGGTCGAACCGTTTTTCAAGGTGGATTTCCGCGATCAACTGGCGCTGTTTCGAGCGCACTTCCTATTGTTTAACAGTCTTTATGTTTTACAGGAGCGCCTGTTTATCCAGCAGGGGCTAGCTTTGGAAATCTCACCCCTGGCTATTTTTTTAGGTAAACCCTCAGCATTTGGTGAATCGTCGCTGCCGGTGGCTGAAGATCCCCTACGCTCATACTACCTCGATTTTGCGCACTACC
Organism: Proteobacteria bacterium UBA6915; assembly: GCA_002450975.1. Lineage (GTDB taxonomy): Bacteria > Pseudomonadota > Gammaproteobacteria > UBA6915 > UBA6915 > UBA6915. Next base: position 36,260 of record DKAX01000130.1, on the reverse strand, counting down.
ACGTCACGACGCGTGACCAGATAGACGAGTGGCTTGGTCTCTTCTGGTCGCGACTATCTAGTGATGAACGCCGTCGCGAGGCGTTGCGCGTGCTTGAGCTGACCGATCCTGTTGATGATGGGGTCATACAGAGGCAATATCGCCGTCTGGTAATGCACCACCACCCTGACCGCGGTGGAGATACAGTCAAGGTGCAGGCCTTGAATGCGGCCTATCGTCTGCTGTGTAAGCGTTGACAACGGATGAACAAGTGTCTTGTCGTGGGTAAGGGGTTCTGTCAGGCCTTGGGAGTAAGATGGGTTTTTAATGCCTCTATGAGCTTCTGAGCCTCAATGGGTTTTTCCAGATATTCCTTGAAGCCTGCCTCCATTCCCCGGGTAATGCTTTTCCTGGTGATGTCTGCGCTATAGGCAATGCTAGGGATATTGCGCGTAGCGGGATCGGCACGCAATCTTTTCATCGCCTCAATGCCATCGAATTGCGGCAGGTTTATGTCCATGATTATCAGGTCGGGTTGGTGTGATTTGGCAATGAGTAATCCGTCGGAAGGATTGTCGGCGATCAATAACTCCAGGTCGGGTTGTTTGTCTAGTATGGTTTTGACCAGTTTTTGATTGCTGACATTGTCTTCGATATACAGGATCACCTTTTTACCTGACAGGTGTAGCACAGACACTTCATTTGTTGTCAGTGGATCCATCATTTGGTCAGCCGATTCAGGTTTGTTCAATACTAGTGAGAACGTGCTGCCCATGCCCGGTGTGCTTGTGACTTGAATATCCCCTTGGAGTAGTTCAGCGAAGCGTTTTGAAAGTGTTAAACCAATCCCGGTTCCTTGTATGTTGCTGCCTTCTGCCTTGAGCCTTTCAAAGGGTCTGAACAGTTTACCAAGCTCATCTTTGTTCAGGCCGTAGCCTTGATCTCTGACAGAGATAGTTACTCGTTTGTCGGTTTCCTCGATGGAGATATCGATGGCGCCATTTTCGCGATTATATTTGATCGCATTGGAGAGAAGGTTTAGCAGGATCTGTTTTACGCGTGTATTGTCCGCAAAGGCAAAAATGGATTGCGTGCCCGATTTGTGGTAATTGATCGTAATTCGTTGCTGCTCTGCCATGGGCTTGATGATGGTCAGGGCTTGATCGATAACCGCTCCTATATCCACCGGTTCCATTGACAAAGTGAATTTTCCCGCCTCGACACGTGACAGGTCCAGTACCTCATTGATCAGATTGAGTAGATGGTTTCCTGATCCGATGATTTCGTCGATCTGGTCCAATTGCTCTGAGTTCAGCGGGTTATCCAGATCCATTTGCAGTAATTGGGAAAAGCCAAGAATGGCATTGAGCGGGGTGCGCAGCTCATGGCTCATACGCGACAGAAAGTCCGATTTGGCCTGGTTGGCCTGTTCTGCAAAGTCTTTAGCGACAATAAGTTCTTTTTCCATCTGTTTCTGGACAGTGATATCAATGCCTGTGGCGATGAGATACTGAAAATCACCGCTTTTGTCGTTGAGTGTGGAGTATCTCCAGTTGATCAGGCGTTTCTCTCCCGTATTGGTTATCCAGTGATGGTCCTGGGTGTCTGGGGGTGACTTTTTGGTCTTGTCATCGAAGTAAAGTTTGGATATCGGAGCATCGGTATCATCGGCGAAAAGATCCCAGATGGGTTTTCCGCAGACTGCCTCGCTGGTGAGGCCGGTAACGGATTCGCAGGTTTTGTTGAAACGCAATATATTGCCATCGCGATCCAGGACCATGATCATGGCGCTGGCGATATCCAGTATGGTTTGCGTGAATGCCCGCTCGTCTTCGAGTTCGGCTGTACGCAGTCGAACCAATTCATCCAGGTTCCTGTTCAGGCTTTCCAGTTCATCCTGGGCCTGTTTAAGCTCAGTTACATCCTTTACTGCACCGATCATGTTCAGTGGTTGACCGTTTTGGTCGTAGGTGACTTCACCTAGCTCATGTACCACTCGAATATCGCCATTGGGGCGCAAGACACGATGCTCGACACTGTATGCGGCTTTGTTGGCGACTGATTCGTTGACGGCGGAGACAACCTTTTCCCGGTCATCGGGGTGGACACTATTTAAAAAACCTTCGTAGGTTGCCGCGAACTGCTGCGGTTTCAAACCAAAGATTCTATAAATTTCATCTGACCAGGAAAGGTCGCCGGATACGATGTTCCAGTTCCAGTGGCCAAGGTGTGCGATTTGCTCAACCTTGTTCAGCAGGGCAGCATCCCGGCGTGCGCTTTGGTCGGTGATATATTGTTCTGGGAGGTTGATAAGAAATTTCATCACACCGTTGAAAGCTTCTCCCTGGATGCCTAGAGGAACCAGGTTCCATTCCCAGTTGTTTAACAGTCTTTCCTCTTTTGCCTCTACACTGAAAGGTCGGTAACGTAGCAGGGCCGGATGATTGTTGTTGATGACGTCCTCGAACACCATTTGATGTTCGTGATTGGGGAATAGGTCAAAGTGCAGCATGCCCAGCAGATCCTGCGGTTTACTGTCAAAGGTCCTGGCGTATGCCTCATTGACGAATAGGTATTGAAACTCTTTGGAGAAAATCGCCAGGCGAACAAAGGGGTTTTGGGCAAATACATCCCAAGGCGATGAAAGCGTCTTCTTATCTTTATTCGTGGAATGAGTTGTAAATGATTGTTTCACGTGTATCTACTCTCTGCTGAACCCATTGTATTACCCTTTTCAACCAACAGCGGAAATTATCCCTATAAGTTGTGAAAAAATTTGTTACTTATTATGCCGCGGGGCTACAAAGGTTGACGTATGGATGAATTTGTGTCTGGTATCGCAGGACATTGCAAGCTATTTTTTTTCGAATGAAGTTTGAAATGTTTCAAATTTGTTACGCGAGCATCGTTTGTATTAGCGTCAAACACAGTCCTGATCGCTGGATTAGTTCAATGTGGCGCTAGCACCGAAAAGAATGTCGTAGCCTGAATCCAGGTTGACATTGTCTGAAAGCCAACCGGCCGATTTTCCCTGAACACTGATATAGGTCTGCCATTGTTTCGAAAGGTTTTTGAATAGTTGTAGTTGCAAGGCCTGTCCTGCCTGGGCTTGTGTGGCATCGAATAGCATCCCTTGCGGTTGCGTCCACAAGGCCAGTCGGGCGCTGAGCTGATCGATGCCCCAATTTTTCAAACCGGGATGTCGTATCAATTCCAGGTCTAGCCCGGTATAACGGTGGTGGTGCGTTTGGTACAGATGTAGTGTTGCTGCGAGGTTTGTAGAGTCTTGTTGAAAGTAGAAACGACCGTCCAGACTGTAACCGAAAGGGGCGAGTACGTGACCCGCGGCCAAATTCCAGTACATCGGTTTGTCATTGTAAGGGTTGTTGATGCGAAATCTGTGGAATCCCCACAGATGAGGGTTGAAGTAGTTGACGAAGGCGAGGTAGAACTGTTTTCGTAAAAAATCCCGTTCCTCAGTGTTAAGGTCCGCCAGCGTGCGATAACGCAACAGGCCGGTGCCAGAGGGGTGCTGGCCACGCTGTTCATAGGGTTCGTCGGGGCGAAACAGATCGTAAACCCAGGCGACGCAGTCCAGTCCTGTGAAATCTCGTGGGCCAATGTCGCTGTCTTCTCCCGCCAGGATTTCCGCAGTCAGGCGATTCCCTTCATTTGATGAGCAGGCGTTGATGTAACCGTGGTTGTTGGTGTGGTTGATCCAGAGGAGTGGTATGTCCTGATAGTCCGTATAAAAGAAGAAGGCGCTCTTCTCCAGTTCGATATTTTGTTGGTATTGGGAGATAAGTCCCGCACTATGCAGGTAGACCATTTCCGACGGATGGTCGCGCTTGAGCGCGATCAGGTCCTCATCGCTGACATGACTGACCGCGATAGTCTGGCTGGCTTCGAGTTTGTAGATGTCATTATAACTGTCAATGCCGCGCCGGCTCAGCACGGCCCGGTGCCACTCTTCGTGCAGCCATGCGTAGGAAAGTGGTAGAAAATAGGTACCGACATCGAATAAGACCAATGAGAGGGGTATCCATTTTTCATTGCCTCCGTCCGACAAACTATCAACGATCTGGCGATGGACCAGTTGGTAGGTGTCGCGGCTATAGTCCAGCGATTGGCGAAATGAGGGATAGGGGTGGCCCGGCAAATTGTTGAAGGGTGAATGGTAAAAGGGGAGGTCCAGATAGAACGTTCGCGTTTCCTGGGCAGAAAGGTTACTGCTGAAAAAAAGGGCTATTGATAGCAGTAAATAACATAGGCGGTGCATGGTCGTGGTGGCCCGTGTCGAAGTGAATTGGCAAGTTATTGATTACTTTAGCATAGAAGTCGGACCGTATAATTGCAGCCTGGGTGTGCCCGGGTCATTTAGTGTTAATTTCTATCCCATTTGCGTCGATACAGTGGAGGTATAACCGGCCCCGATTAACCGTGACGGGCTTTCCGTCCGCCGGACGGGTCGGCAAACGGACGGAGCAATCACTTGGCAGCAGTAGCGGGAAATCGTAACGGTAATGTTATCGGCGTGGGTTTTACTGCGCTGCTGCTTTTGTGGGTGGTTCTACTCTATTTATGGCTTACCCAGATTAGCGATAACAATCGTCTGGTTGCCAAGGTCATGGAACAGCGCAGCGAAATCCAGTACGTCCATGCCTTGCATCATCTGGTTATGGAGCGGGCCAATGTACTGAAGCGGGTTTTGCTATTGCCAGTCAGTGACGATCAGCGCAAAAAGGAGATGCATCGCTACCTGGGGTATCAGGCACGAGCGACGACGCTTTGGGCCAATCTGCTCTCTACCGACCTATATCAACGCAATCTGTCTGATTGGAAGGTGCTACAGGAGCGGTTTGAGCGCCTGAATTCCCTGCAATCGGAGATTGAGCAGGCGATGCGCCAACGGTCGTCGGCGAGTGTCGAATTGATCAAACGTTTAATACAGTTGGAGGATGAGATCAATCGCCGCCTGCTGGCCAATACGGACAAGATCAATTTTCAGATCGGTACTCAGGTCAAGTTTAGTCTGCAGCAGCAACGCAACACCTTTTTAATGGTGCTTATTCTCGGGGCCGCCGCCCTTTTGTTTGGCGTGATTATAGCCATTATGGTTTGGCGTGCCATTGTGAACAATGAGCGTGATTTGACCCAGGCACGTGTCGATGCCCAGCGTGCCAACGAGGCAAAATCACTGTTTCTTGCCAATATGAGTCACGAGATTCGTACACCGTTGACCTCTATTATTGGCTATGCGGAGAGTATGCAGGACGATCAGCTGAACGAAAGCGAACGAATACGTTCGGTGTCGACAATCCTGCGTAGCGGGCGCCACTTGCTGCGGATCATCAATGACATCCTGGACCTTTCCAAGATCGAATCCAATCGTCTGGATGTTGAGTGTGTGGATGTCAGTATCCCGGAGTTGATCGCCGATGTGGAATCTATCGTGCGTCCGCGTACCAAGACCAAGGGGCTGGAGTTTCGTTTTCACTTTAATTTTCCCCTGCCATTGCGTGTGCAGACCGATCCGACACGGGTCAAGCAAATTCTAATCAATGTGTGCGACAACGCCGTCAAGTTTACCGACAGTGGTGCTGTGGATGTCTATCTCTCTTATGTGCCGGAGGACGGGATAATAAACTGTGTTGTTCAGGATACCGGCATCGGTATGAGTGAGAGCGAACTGGCGCGGGTATTCAAACCGTTTGCTCAGGCCGACGCCTCGACTACGCGTCGTTTTGGTGGAACCGGTTTGGGGCTGACAATAGCGCGCCTGTTGGCACAAAAGCTGGGCGGCGACCTGACCTGCACCAGCAGCAAGGGTTATGGATCTACCTTTCGGTTCTATTTTTCCGTTGGTAGTGTGGCTGAGGTTGATTTGGCCTCTGATCAGGAGGCCTTTCGTTTTCGTGAGGTCACAGCGTCTGATGTTGCAGAGCCGGCTCGGAAGTTGTCCGGTCACATTCTGCTGGCCGAAGACAGTGAAGATATTCAGCACCTGGTCAGCATGCTTTTGGGTAAGGCCGGTTTGCAGGTGACCGTAGTGGGTGACGGACGTCAGGCAGTTGAGCGTGCCATGGTGGAGGATTTCGATCTGGTGCTGATGGATATGCACATGCCGGTGATGGATGGTATGGAGGCCATGCGCTTGATGCGTAAGGCCGGGCTGACATTACCCATTGTGGCGTTGACGGCAAACGCCCTGAAGTCCGACATCGAGAAATACCTGGCCGGCGGATTTGACCGCCACCTGGCCAAACCGATCGATAAACGCAAACTCTTTGCCGTGTTGTCACAAATGCTGTCGGGTGGGAACGGAACCCTGGAAGAACCGGTTATCGACGCCCAGACTTACAGTCATCTGGTGGAACAGTTTCAGGCGCGCCTGCCTTTTATGATCGAAGAGTTGAACCGGGCGCAGCAAAACAGGGATTTCGAGTCAGTGCAGAATGTGGCCCACAAGCTCAAGGGGCTGGGCGGGAGTTTCGGTTATGCACAATTAAGCGAGGTCGCCTCCAGTCTTGAGCGCGCAGTGATCAAGGGGGATTATGACACCGTGGATGGATACCTCCAGGAAATAAAGTCTTTGGCGGGATGAGTGGAATATGGCAAAAGAGATAACCCTGTTGATTGCTGACGATGCCGAGGACATGCATGCCGTATTGGAGGCCAGTCTGCAGACTTTGGGCGTGCGAGTGGTGGGGCATGCCTTTCGCGGTGATGAAGTGGTTGATTGTGTGCGCGCCACTAAACCCGATATTGTGCTGTTGGACGTGCACATGCCCGGTATTGACGGCCTGCAGGTTTTGTCCGGCCTGGTTGGTTTAGGTGTGCATGACTATGTGGTGATGCTCAGCGCCGACGCCAATATCGAAGTCATGCAAAGGGCCCTGGCCTCCGGTAGTCGCGGTTATATCGTAAAGCCCTACAGTGTGGCCAAGTTGCAACAGATGCTGCAGCGTTATCGCCAGTCTCAGGGCTCCGAACAGGACAGCGCACTGGTTTATATCGCCGATGATGAACCGCTGTCACGGGGGTTGTTGCGGCAGATGTTACGTGAACAGGGATTGCTTCTGGTGGAGGAGTTCGGCTCTGCCGATGAACTTATGCAGCGCATGGTTCAGAAGACCCCCGACCTGGTTTTCCTTGATATTGAGATGCCCGGCGTCAGCGGCATGCAGGCATTGCAGGAAATCAAGCAGCGTTTCCCTGAGGTCTATGTGGTGATGGCTTCTGCTCACAATAGCCTCGATAACGTCAAATACGCTGTCGACGATGGCGCTGGCGCCTTTTTTGCGAAACCCTTCGATAAGAATAAATTGCAGACCATTCTCGGTAAATTTCAGGCAAAATAGACCGGTTGCCATCTATCGTGAAATTTTGCCGATTTTCTTTTTCGGGTAATCTTTTGTAATGTCAGCGACGCTTGTCGTTTGTTAGTGTGCGGCCGGACTAATGGAAATGCTTTTGGAGGGTTTATGTCTGGTCGGGTGCATGGGTTGAAATCGGTTTTGTTGATAGTGTTCTTGACTGCGGTGCTTTCGGCACTGATCTTTTTCGGGTCAATGCCATGAGAGGGCAATACCGCGTCATTTTTTAAGCAAAAGGCTTGATTCACTGGCATCGCCGGCTTTGCTTTTTAGCAGGCTCCTGACTACCATTCGACTTGGTTCTATCAGTCTGCAGGGCAAAGGGCGTTATGAAATATCTCAGTCGTATTTTCTTTTCCGGGCTGGCAGCGGTTCTGCCATTAACCCTGACTATCTATATCCTCTACTGGCTGGGCCAGAAGGCGGAGAGTTCGCTAGGTACCCTGATCAAACTGATCATATCCGAACAACACTATTGGCCCGGCATGGGGGTGATCAGCGGTGTGTTGCTGGTCTTTGCCGTGGGGCTGATGCTCAAGGCCTATCTGATCCGCAAGGTCTTTTCTCTGAGTGAACGCCTGCTGACCCGGGTGCCACTGATCAAACCGCTCTACACTTCGATTCGCGATCTGATGCGTTTTGTCTCCAGCTCACAGGACAAGGAGCTGGGCCAGGTGGTTACCATTACCATCCCCAATTCACCCTTCACCCTGATTGGCTTTGTCACCAATGATCAGTTGATCGACATTTCCCCGGTAATGACCGAGCAACATGTGGCGGTCTATCTGCCCCTGAGTTATCAGATCGGTGGTTATACCGTTCTGGTGCCCCGTGAACTGGTCAAGCCGGCCAATCTCAGTGTCAACGATGCGCTGCGTTTTACCGTGACCGCAGGCATGATCCCACCGGAAAACATCACACGTACCCGCTGAGCACTACCAGGTGTAGCGCAACTCCATAAACATTCGATCGTTGTCGGCTGCCGCGGCGCGTGGGCTGTCGGCCGGTGCGCGATAGTCGATGGCGCCTGCCGTCAGGGTCAGTGCGTCACGCAGGTCATAACCCAGTGAAACACGCAAGACTTGTAGCGAGTCGTCCGGTTTGCCTATGAGTAGTGCCAGGGCGGTCAGGTGCAAGGTCTGGTGCAGGAGGTCCCGTTGCAGGCGCAGGGCGGTCTGCGGTACATCCTGATCACTGCCGTCTGCCCCTTGCGCAAGCTTTGACTCATAGTCGAGCAGATGGCGGTTGGCGATCTCCAGAGAGACGACACTGTCCGTCCAACCGTTATAGTCGGCGCCCACCATCAGGTCGACGCGTGACCATGTCTGGTCAGCGCCGGTGGAGAATTGCAGGCCGTCGATCCAGGCCAGTTCCGTTTTCCATAACCAGGCACCGCTGGCCAGGTTGAAGGCCATCCCGCCCATGTTCAGCCGGCTGTGCTGTCTCTGCGGGCTGCCCTGGTTCATGACCAGGTGGGCCTGATCGTCGTAGTAGTCGGCCCAGTGGAAGGAGAGATCCCAACCGCTGAAACGCCCGGCTAGTGCCAGGCCATATTCGGTGTCGCTCCGGGCATCGGGTACTATCTCGTCAGGAAGTGCTACCGGTGACGGGTAGAAATCACTCCCCAGTGGCGGTGACTTGTCGAAGCGTATCTCGTGTATGGCCAGGGCGGTCAGACGCCACTGTGCGTGGTAATAGTCAAATCGGCTCATGGCCAGGGGCAGGCGCAGATCTTCGATGTCGACCATACCCGGCTCGCGGTTGTCCAGGGGATTCAACACGTCAACCACGCGCAGGCTGTCGGACTTGCCCCAGACCACGATCTGGCGACCCAGGGTCACATCCAGATTGCCGATACGTCCTTGCACATAAAGTTCGCGCAGCTCTGTTTCCTGGCGGTAGCTCTCGATCACCTCATCGCTATAGCTGCTGTCGCTGCGCAGGTCATAAACGAAGTCATAGAACAGGCTGGCGCCGGCCAGGGCGCGCCACTGCGGATTGATCTGATAACGTAGTTCCGGTTGCAGCTTTAGCCGTAGGCGCGACAGGCCGCGGTGGTCGGTTTGACCGTCGGCCGGTGCATCGTGGGCGGTGTTGTAACTGGAGCTGAGCAGGATCAGGGTCTTCCACTGCCAGGGCGAGACGGATGTTGTTTCACTGGACTCCACAAGGACTGCCGGCGAGTCGTCAAAACTCTGTAACGCGTCGTCACTGGTATTGTCGTCGAAGCCCTGTAACACCTCATCCAGCTCTTGCGCCGACACTGCGGGAACCATTGTGGTCATTGCGCAGCATAACAACAGAGCCGATAAACCTTGTTTCACAGGCCACGCTCCAGGCGGCGCACGCTGAACATGTCTGCGTCTAGTTTCTGATTGAAGCGCAGATTGTGCTGGCGCAAGGTTGTGCTGTGTACAAAAGTCTTGCCCTGTTTGGTGGTCATGGACATCTCGGTCGGTACCCAGATGCCGTCGATCTGCTCCAGTTTTTTTACATCCAGGTATTTCAGTTTGTCGCCCTTGTTCAGCCAGTGCACGGCGCGGATCACGACAAAATTATCCTGGCGCACGAACAGCACCGATTTTTCGTAGCCAGTCTCCTCGATTACTTCGGCCGTGCGCGGTTTGGATTCGATCAGCCAGACCTTGTCGCCGTTGACGACATCCTCCTTCATCAGGGTGAAGTGGTAGTCTTCCAGATCACGGCCGGTCATATCGGCGTAGCTGAAATCGCTGCCCATAAAGCTGCCGCTGCGATCGCCGGTGGCTATGCGTTTGCTCTTACGCAGGGCGGGCAGGTAGAGCCACTGGTCGTCATCCTTGTTGGCATCGTCGTAATCGTAGGTGAGAAAGCCGGTGTTGCGCACATCGGCCGGTTCCAGGAAGAACATGATGCGCTGCGTATCTTTGCCGACGTCATGGCCAAAGCTTTTGATGCGACGCACGCGCTGCTGCTGGTTTTTATCGATCAGTATCATCTCCAGTTCGCTGCTGCTGTTGTCGCCGTCATCGCGCGCCTCGACCTTTTGCATGATCTCGTCGGCGCTCAGTGCCAGGGCGTTGCCGTGCGCTGCGAGCAGCAGGGGCAACAGCAGGGGAGTAACTAATTTTTTCACAGAGTTCATGGTTCGGCTCCTGGTTATTCCGCCATCATGGCGTGGGAGAGTTTCTTGCTGCGCATCAACAGCTGCATCAGGGCCGGTGCCAGCAAAAAATCCGCCAACAAGGCCAGGATGATGGTGACGCCGGTGAGCAGGCCGAAGCGGATGACATTGGCCATGTCGGCAAAGGTGAAGACGAAAAAGCCCAGCGACAGCACCACGGTGGTGACAAGCATGGCGCGGCCGGTGGTGGTCAAGGTGTCGTGCACCGCCTTGGCGACGTCATCGTGTTGGTGGTGGTAGCGGCGGAAGTTGTGCATGAAGTGTATGGTGTCATCCACGGCGAGGCCGATGGCGATGGAGCCAATCAGCATGGTAAACATATCCAGCGGCACACCCGCCAGGGCCATGCCCCCAAGCACCACGAGAATGGGCAGCAGGTTGGGGATCATGGCCACCAGTCCCAGGCTGATGTTACCCATCAGCAAGATCATCATCACTGTGATGACAGCGGCCGCGATGATGTAACTCTTGGCGGTACTGGTCATGGCTGCATCCAGTGTACGGCCCAGCAGGCTCATGATGCCGGTGGTGGTCACCTGTACCGATTCGGGTAGTGTCTGGTGTACCTGCTGTTCCACCACGTCTATATAGTGTTTGATCTGACGCGCCTCGCCCCAGGGCGTCTTGATAGTCATGCGCGCCTTGCTGAACTGGCTGTCGACCAAATCCTCCATATCATCGGAGCCACTGTTCTCGAACAGCAACAGCTCCTGCGCCAGCAGTGCTTTGTTGTTTGGGATGGTGTGAAACTCCGCCTTGCCTTCGTTGAGTGCCTGGTGAATCTCCATCACCAGGTCGGGCAGGGCCAGGGTCTTGCCCGTGAAGATATCTTTATACGAGACGCCTTGCAGTTGACTCTGTAGTTGCTTGATCTGTTGCAGCAAATTCGGGTCGTGCAGGCCGTTGGTCTTTTGGCTGTCGAGGATTAACTCCAGGGAGACCGTGCCGCGCATCTTGTCGTCGATCAGCTGAGTACCGACGCGGATAGGGTCATCCTTGGGAAACCAGAGCAGCGGGTGGTGGGCGAACTGCAGGTTAGTGACCGCCCACACCGCAGCCGCGATCATAATGCCGCTGACGGCGCAGATGGCCACGGCCCGTTGCACGGCAAAGCGGGCGATGGCCGCCAGCAGTCTGTCCATACGCTGATGGCGCGCCGCCTCTTTGGCTTTTTCACGCTTGTCGCGGATCGGGAATAAGGCGATCAGGGCCGGCAGTAGGACAATGGTATAGAAAAGGGAAAACAATACACCGGAACCGGCCATCAGACCCAGGTCGGAAATGGGCGCCACCTGGGCACCGGCGAAGGAGAGCAGGCCTGCGGCGGTTGTCAGACTGGTCATGACAATGGCCAGCCCCGAGTGGCCCATGGCGTGGACGATGGCAGCACGCTTGTCGTGCAGGTCGTGCAGCTTGCGATAGAACACCGCCAACACATGTACTGCCGCGCCCACCGACACGGCCATCAGAAACGAGGGCAGGATCTGGGTCGGCAGTTTGATCGGTGTCTTGGTGATGGCCATCAGGCCGGCGGTCGAGGCGATGGTGAAGATCACCACCAGCAGCGGTAGCAACACGCCGGTGACGCGCCGAAACATCAGGAACAGGGTGATGATGATCATCAACAGGGCCAGACGCATAAAACCCTGCATGTCACGTTGCATGGAGCGCTTCAGATTATCGGTCACCGTGGGTGGGCCGGCGATGGTAATGGGGAAGTCGGCGCTGTCGTAGCGCTTGACGATCTCTTTTACCTTGGCCACCACGGCGCTGTTCTCGGCGTCGGTCAGCTGGTTCTGTTTGACCAGTTCGTGTGACGAGAGCTTGGGTGCTTCCTTGTCGCTGGGGCTGTCAAAACCCGACAAGGCATCGTCAGCGGATATGGCCTGCTTGTGACTGACGGTGCGTATCATCACGGTGGTGAACTTGCCGTCTTCCGACAACATCAGGTTTTTATAGATCGGATTTTCCAGCGCGCGCTTTTTGATTACCTCCAGGGCGGCGCGGTCCAGTGGCCAGTTCTCGAACAAATCCTCGACGATCAACTGATCGCCTTTGGCACGGGTGTTGCGCGCGTTGATCAGGCTGTTGACCTCATCCAGGTTGGGTACCTCTGCCTCCAACTCTTTGTGCAGGCTTTGCAGTTTGCGCAGAAACTCCAGGTCGAACACATCGTGGGGGTTGAGTGCCAGGACGATGACATCCTCACGGCCAAATTGGGCGCGAAAGTCGTAGTAGGCGGCGAGGGTGGGATCACTTTCGTGTAGAAAGCCCTCGGTGGAGGTGTCGATGGTGATGTGCGGGATCTGCGACACCAGGGCACCGGCCAACAGCAACAGGGCCGGCAACACCAGATAATAAAATCGATACAGGCGATCGGTCAGGCCCTGAAAACCCTGTTCGATGCGTTGACGTATGTGACTCATAGAGCTCTCCCTTGGCTGGAATCGGTGGTGACACTGACGGCGGCCAGGATCATGTTGGCCACCTGTTCCGCCACCTGGTCGATGGCGGTTTCGGCATTCTGGTTCAGGTTGTTCAGTTCCCCGGCCAGTTGACGGCGCAGGGGCTCACCGGCGCTATAGAACATCATGCTGCCGATGATCAGGATATGGGTGATCAGGGCGTCGCTGGGGCGAAAAAGTTTGCGCGCCTGGCCCTCGTGCAAAATGTCATTCAGTGTGCGCACGATCGAGAGCATGGCCTTGCGGTTGTCGTCGCTTAGACGGGTGGCTCCGCCGGCGATCTCGCGCATCATGATAGGGGCAAAGTGATTGTGGCGGCCGATGTGACCGCCAATGGTGGTGATCAGCCGACGCAGGCGGGTGGCCGGTTCTTGCGCCGTGGCTGTCGCCACAGTGACCCCGGCGGCCATGTCGGCGAATACCCGATCCAGCACCTCCTGGTATAAGGCCGGTTTGTCACCCACATGGTAGTAGAGCAAGGCCTTGTTAACCCCCGCCCGCCGGGCGATGGCCTCCATGCGGGCGCCATCATAGCCTTTGTCGGCAAATTCGCCGGCAGCCGCGTCCAGGATGCGCCTGAGTGAGTCCTGGGAATGGTTGGGTAAGGCGTTCATGTTGTTTAACCAATTGGTTTAACCGTTTGGTTAAAAGTCTAGTTCAGGGCCAGACAAATGCAAATTTTGCTCTCCCTGCGGGTATCTACCTACGAATCCGGGTTTCTCTTGATCTGGATCAAGGCCAATGTATCCGCGGTCTGCATAATGGACCAGGTCTAATTGATGCCACTTGATTCCGAAGGAGAATGATTCATGACTGTGTCGATCGTGCTGTGGGTTATAAGTTTCGCTGTCCTGTTAGTTGCCTTGATGTCCGACACGCCCAAGACAAATTGAGTGATCCCGGCCTCAGGCCGGGTCTCGGTTTGTCGTTCCGCCCAAGGCCGCAACGCCGCGTTGCGGCCTTTTCTGGTATAGATATTATGGATATTGTGGTGGGCGCTGTTTATAATAACTGCCGATTTGTCGTTGTAATCCCGGAGACATCGCGTGTTGTCCGTTAATCGCCCCGCACCATCCGCCCCCAACCCGTGTATCGATTGTCGTCGTTGCGCCCTGTTTCCCATCTGTCTGCCCAAGAATATGGATGACCAGGCGCTGGCCGAGCTGGACCAGATCATCGTTCGCCACCGGCCCATGGCCAAAGGCGCCGAGTGGCTGCAACATGGTCAGCCTTTTCGGTCTATTTTTGCCGTGCGTTCCGGTTGTATGAAGACCTATCGCATTAACAGCACCGGCCAGGAGCAGGTATCGGGTTTTCACCTGCCCGGTGAGCTGATCGGCCTGGATGCCATCGACGCGGGAAGCTACGGCACCAGCGCCCGGGTGTTGAAAGAGTGCAGCGTGTGTGAGATCCCCTTTGCCCGTTTCGAGCAACTGTCCGAGCACCATTCGGTGCTGCGCCGGGAACTGGTCAAGCTGATGAGCCAGGAGATCGTACAACAGCGCTGGCACGCCGCCATCCTCAATAAGCAGTGTGCCGAGGCGCGCCTGGCCGGCTTTCTGCTGAATCTTCATGATCGCCTGCAACGGCGCGGTTATGGGCATGAATCAATGCTTTTGAGTATGTCGCGCTATGACATCGGCAACTATCTGGGGCTGACGGTGGAGACAGTCAGTCGCAGTTTCACCCGTCTGCGCCGCGAAGGTTTGTTACAGGTGCAGGGCAAACAGGTGCACCTAATGGATCTAGAGCGATTGCGCGCCTTGGCCGCCGAGGGTCTGCCCCACTGATTACGCCTGTTCAGGCAGGCGATAGTCGGCGTGTTGCCAGTAGTCCTGTCTCAGGGAGCGCGGTCCCTGCCAGCCCTGTCGCAGCAAATGTTGTGCAATAAAACGGTTGATAAAGCCGTGACCGACAAACAACACCGATTGGTGTTGTTGCGCCAGCGTTACCAGATCCTGCGCACAAAGCGCCGCACGTTGTTTGCTCTGACGCAGCGATTCGCCGTTTCTGGCGTAGCCCAGCAACCATAATATCCGCAGCAACGCCACCCACGTTTCCGGCGACAGGTGTATACCCGGTCGTTGGATAAACGGCAGTTCCGCCTCGCGAAAACGCTCGTGGCTGAGGTGAACACTATCCACCTGTAATAGTTCAGCCGAGTGCAGGGATCGTCTGAGGTGACTGCACACCACGTGACGACAGTCACGCGCGATTGCCACGGTATCGGGCGATGGCATGGACTCCTCATCCAGATCCGCGTTGTTATATCTATCCACCCAATGGGCGATGTCACGGGTATGGATGCGTGCCGTGTGTTCAACGGCCGGTCGACCATGGCGCAGCAGTACGATCTTCATGTCAGCGGTTCGAAGGCGATGATCTGGCAATTGTCGAAATGGTGGTCCAGCATTTGTGTGTTGTTCAAACCCCGATAAAAGGCGTTGATCACGCGCAGGGTCTCTTCATGGCAGACCATAAGATAGTGGTCTGCGCCTTGTGCGTGCAGTTGCTGCAGGAAAGTGACGATGCGTTGCTTGTGTTGCAGGAGAGACTCTCCGCCATCCGGGATCGTATTGAGTCGATCACTGGCAATGGCGGCGAAGTAATCTCTGACCGGTCTGCCGTCGAAGCCACTGCGGATATCGTTGATCTCGCCATGTTGCAGAATACCAACGTTATGAAACTGGTTGACGATCTGTGCGGTTTGTAAGGTGCGTGGCAGTTGTGACACCAACATGATATCGATGCGTTTGTCCTTAAGCTGTAACGCCGCCTGTTGCGCCTGTGCCTTGCCCTTGTCGGTTAAATGGACGTCGCGGCTGGGGTTGTCGTTGCATAGGCCTAACTCGTTATAGTTGGTGTGGCCGTGGCGCATATAAAAAACAGTCATGCTCTAGTCTCTATTCATCCAACAGAATATCTTTGGCCTTGTTGATCTGCGCCGCCAAAAAAGTGGAGCCGCCGCGGTCGGGGTGGAGTTTCTGCATCAGGCGCCGATGGGCTGTGCGAATCTCTGCCGCGCTGGCCCCCGGCTGTAATCCCAGAATTTCATAAGCCTGAGCCTTATCCATATCGATGTTATTTGGTTTGCCTTTGCGCCAGGCACTTCCGTGTACACGATCAAGGTAGGTTTGCAGCAACGTGAGCGCCTGTTGATCACTGGCGTTGCTGATCTCCTGATAGAGCTCCTGCAATTGTTGCAGGTTCAGACCGCTCAGACGTTGACCCCGATATCGCCCCTGCAGGACTTCGCCCTCCAGGGTGCCACTGTCGTGATCCAGGCTCATGCGTAGGTAAGCGCTCTCCACCTGTGAGGTCTGGCCGCCGCCCTGACGCGGTCCGGTAGTGGTGCTGCCGGGATAGCGTTTGCGGAAACCCTTGAGCATATTGGCCGTGCGCCACAACACCAGTGCCCGCTGGGCCAGGGGTAACAGGGCACCCAGGGCGGCAAACAGCCAGTGCACGCGACCGGTGAGCATCAACACTATGAGCACGGCGGCCAGGGCATAAAGCAGGGTACGGTTGATCTGTTGTTTGCGTTGTGCCGGCGGCAGGCGATCCAACTGACGCTTATAGATCAGTCCCAGAATTATCAGTGCCAGCAGGATCAGTGTGTAAGGATTCACTTGGGGCTCTCTAACTGTTTTTGTATCTGCTGGATGAGACGGGAGCCGCCGCGGGAAAAATCGGCCAGGGCGCTGCGCCCGCCGGCGGCGTAGATAGCCACCGCCTTGAGCAGTTCGCGTAGTTGCTCGGCGCTGCCGGCGTCGAAGTGACAATAGGCGCCACCGCTCAAGCGTGCCAGGTGTTTGAAGGTCGCTTCCGCCAGGGTGTCGCCGCCCTCGTGGAAGATAAACACCGGCACGGACAACAGTCCCAGCTCACCGGCCAGTTGGCTGAGTTTGTCGATATCCTCTTCCATGCAGTCGCCGACAAAGACCAGGGCATTGATCTTTTCCTGTCTGGCACAGGTCAGGGCGTGGCGTAATACCTGGGCAATCTGAGTCTGACCGCCGGCACAGCGTACCGCCGACATGAACTTCAATAATTCATTACCGTTGTGGTGCCAGGGACTGGCGGCGAATTCGTTGAAACCGCGGTAGTAACACAGTTGAATTGCCAGCCCGCCCAGTTGCGCCGTACTGGTGAACATATCGGCCTGGATATGGCAGGCCTGATCCCAGGTTGGTTCGCGGCTGGCGGTGGCGTCCATGGCGAAGATCAGACGCCCACTTTGATCAGCGGCCTTGACCACCGGCATAGACTCCACCTGGCGCAGAAATTCGCTGATCTGCTGGTTGCTGCTTGGCGTAGGCAGTTTGTCTTTGGCCATGTTATGCGCTGAAGCTGATGTGGTAGCCGGTATATTTACGCAGATTGATCACGCCGCAGTCCAGCAGCAGGTATTGACCTTTGATGCCTTGTAACTCGCCTTCGATCACCGGCGTCTTGTCCAGATTAAGCGAAGTGACCTTGGCCGGGTAGTGTTGCACCGGATAGTGAAATCCCTGAACCCGCTGTTCGTCCAGGGCCTGGATGGCATCTTCGCCGTGGCGTTCGCGCAGGGCGTCAATCTCTTTGGCAATGATGGGCTGCAATTCGCGCCACTGTTGCTGCAGATCTATAGTGTCAGCTTCACCCTTGAGCAGTCGCCGCCAGTCGGTGCGGTCGCTCATATGATTTTTTATTATCACCTCCACCAGGCCGGACAACAGGCGCTGTTGCACCTTGTAGATGGCCACAGCCTGTGCTGCTCCCTGGTCGATCCAGCGGGTGGGGATCTGGCTCTGACGGGTGATGCCGACCTTGAGGCCTGAGGAGTTGGCCAGGTAGACAAAGTGGGGTTGCAGGCAGTGTCCCTGGGCCCACTCCGGCTCCCGGCAGGTGCCCAGGGCGTAGTGACACTTCTCCGGGCGTACAATGCAGATATCGCATTGCGCCAGACTTTGGGTGCAGGGAAAACAATAACCCTGGTTAAAACTCTTGTTGGTCTTGCGTCCGCAGGCGCAACAGTTGATCTGGCCGGCAAACTCCAGCTTCACCGTCGAGCCGATCAGCGGGTTCAGGGGAATACGTTGCTCTCCCAGACTCAGGTGGTATTGCACCTGTCTGGCGTCGTCAACAGCGACAGCCATTTTGTCCAGATTGCCTTGCCAGGATTGGGTCATAACCGATTCTTTCTAAACCATTTGTTGTACATAGGGAAAAGGGTTCGCGCAATCAATTTTGCGGCGATTGTGATCAGCGGGGTATTATGGCCTCCCCGGCCGGGCTTGTCGAATGGCCCGCCGTGACCGTAGTTATCAGTATTTTTTCAAGAGGTAGCAGTTCATGGATCATGATTTTTGGCACAGTCGCTGGCAGGAAAACATCATCGGTTTTCATCAGGAACAGATCAATCCCTATCTGGTCGAATATTGGCCGAATCTCCATGCTCCCAAGGGTACAACTGTGTTTGTTCCCTTGTGTGGCAAGAGTCGTGACATGGGTTGGTTGCACGCCCAGGGATACAAGGTGGTTGGTGTGGAATTGAGCCCGCTTGCGGTGGAGGCGTTCTTCAAAGAAGAGGGGATAGCGGCGCAGCAAACTACGCAGGGTCCATTTCAAGTGGCGCAAGGTGAGGGCATCCGTTTATTCACCGGCGACTTCTTTGCCATGGATGCGCAGACCCTGAAGGATGTCAGTGCAGTCTACGATCGCGCCTCGATGGTTGCCTTGCCGCCGCAAATGCGCCGCGACTATGCCGCGCATATGAAGGCGATCTGTCCGGCCAAGGTGAACATCATGCTGGTGGCCATAGAGTTTACCCCTGTTGACGTGGAGGGTCCGCCCTTTACCGTGACCGAGCAAGAGGTTCGTAAGTTATATGAACCCGAATTTTCCGTGCAATGTGTTATGCGTGCAGACATGACAGACAAGGTACCGCGCATGAAGGAGCGCGGTATTAGTGCCTTGTACGAAACCGTGTACCTGTTAAAGCGCGAGGGTTGATATGGACAGAGAGGTGATCTTTCAGGGCGTGGTGGTTGATCTGGGCATCGAACAGGCCACCGGTCCCGATGGCGCGCGTTTTCCCATGGAGGTGATTCGTCACCCCGGCGGCGCTGCGGTAGTGGCCCTGGACGATCAGCAACGGGTGTGTCTGATCCGTCAATATCGTCACTGCGCCGGTGGCTGGATCATCGAGATACCCGCGGGCAAACTCGAACCTGACGAGCCAGCTTTTGAAACGGCCCGGCGTGAGCTGGCAGAAGAGGTGGGGTTGGAGGCGCACAACTGGCAGTCGCTAGGGGATATTCTGACAGCGCCGGGTTTTTGTGATGAGGTGTTGTATCTCTACCTGGCGCGCGACCTGACCTCTGTGCCGACTAATACTGAGCAGCATGAATACATAGAAATCGAGTGGGTGCCGTTGGGTCAGGCCCTGGACTGGGTACAAGACAATACCTTGCGTGACGCCAAGACTATCATCGCTTTAATTCGGGCGGCGGCGTTGTTAGAATCGAGCGCATAACATTACCTTCATAAAGGAAACAGGATGTTGCACCTACAGTTTATCCAGTCGGCCAAACGCTCGGGTAGCAAGCTGGCCTTCATCGATCGATCCACCGGTCGCGACGTGGCATACAAGCAGGCTTTGATCGGCAGTTTGTTGCTGGCAAAAAAGTTTAGGGGCTATGGAGAGCGTTATATTGGTATCTTATTACCCAATTCTGCCGGTTGCGGATTGGCCATCGTTGCCGCACAGATGGCCGGTGCCATTCCGGTGATGATTAATTACTCAACCGGAGCACAAGCCAATTCCCTCTTTGCGCAGGAGAAGTGTGGCTTCAAAACCATTATTACCTCGCGCAACCTGTTAAAGAAGTTGGAGTGTCCCGAACTGGACGGGATGGTCTTTTTGGAAGATCTGATGGCCGGATTCAATACCGGACAGAAATTGCTCGCAGCGTTGCAGGCCTCCTTGCCTGCACCCTTGCTCAAGGCGCTGGTCCATCGCGGCAAACCGGAAGATACTGCCGTGATCATGTTTACCAGTGGCAGTGAAAAGGCACCCAAGGCAGTTGAACTGACCCACAAGGGCATCCTGTCCAATGTAGAGGGCATCGTAGAGCGGTTTCAGATTACATCAGACGATGTCATGTTGTCGGTTTTACCGGCCTTTCATGTCTTTGGTTTTACCGTCACACTCTGGTTACCCCTTTGTCTAGGCCAAAGCATTATCACCTACGCCAATCCCCTGGAATTTAAAAACGTTGCGCGCATCATACGCGACGACAAGCCAACACTGGTGGTGGGCACACCCTATTTCCTTTTGGGATTTCTGCGCCCCTCTGAATCCGGCGATTTTGCCTCTATCCGCTATTTGATCGCCGGCGCCGACAAGACGCCCGATGCCTTGCGCGAAGCCTACCGCGAAAAACACAACCTGGACATCATCGAAGGTTATGGCGCCACCGAGACCAGTCCGGTGATTGCCGCCAACCCCCCGGAAGCCAATCGCCCCGGCAGCGTAGGTACCGCGCTGAAGGGTGTCGAGATCCGCATTATCGACCTGGTGAGCGGGGCGGATCTCCCGATCGGCCAGGAGGGCAAGGTCATGGTGCGCGGTGATATGGTGATGAAGGGCTATTTGGGTGACGTGGAAGAGACATCTTTGCGCATCGAGGATGGCTGGTATGAGACCGGCGATATGGGTGTGTTGGATAAAGATGGCTATTTGTGGCATCGCGGACGCCTGAAGCGTTTCGTTAAGGTTGGCGGTGAAATGGTCTCCTTGGTTCAGGTAGAGAGTGAATTGGAAAAGGTGTTACCGTCAGAAATCGAGTGTTGCGCCGTGGAGATCCCTGATAGCAAAAAAGGCGCAAATATCGTTGTCGCCTTGACCGGTGAGGTAGATCGCAAAGAGTTGCAGAATCTGCTGGCCAAACGTCTGCCGGCCGTAGCCATGCCGCGCCAATATCTTGTCTTTGCCGAGCTGCCCAAGATGGGGAGTGGCAAAATTGATTTTCGCGGTACCACCGATCTGGTGAGACAGCATTTTGAAATGTAAGATGGGATGGTTATCGATCTTACCGCTTAGGAGCCAGTCATGAATGATGAGATGAAGGAAAAGATCAAGGCTAACGTCAAGGCCCATAACACTTGGGTACGTGGTGCCTATATGCTGCTGTTTGCCTTGATCTACGGGATAGCGGAAGTTGTCGTCGTGGCCGTGGTGTTCTTTCAGTTTTTTAACGTCCTGTTTACCGGCTCTGTCAATCAGCGATTGTTGGCATTCAGCAGGGAATTGAATCAATTTGTCTATCAGATACTGCAGTTTGTTACCTATAACGTAGAAGATAAACCCTTCCCCTTTGGTGATTGGCCTGAGTCCGGTGGTTCGACGAACAGTGCCGGTAGTGCTCCGGAGAGGAAGTCGCCAGTGCGGAAAAAGAGTGCGGCCTCATCTGCTGACAGCAGATCCAGCAAGTCCGGTGAGAAGCCAGTAGACGGTTCTTCTGAACAGTAATCCCGTTCGTTTGGTCAACGGTTTTGTCTTGCTGATTCAGACCATCCATTCCATAAATATTTTTTAATACTGGCATGGATTCTGCCGTATATATACCTGGTTTTCCTTCAATCAACTCAGGTACTTTATGCAGGCTTTGTTAGGGGATTTCACTACCGAACAATTATTGTGGTATTCCATTGGCGGTGTTGTTGTATTGGCCCTGTTGATCTATTGGATGAAGGGGCGGGTAAATCCGGAAAAGGTTATCCGTAAAACCGTGCTGAAAAACGCGCGTGATGTGGTGGAGAATGTCTATATTCCGGATGGTTTGGGTGAACACATGCATTTGGAGTACCTGATACTTACTCCGGCCGGGCTGGTTGTTGTCGATACCATGCGGGTGCCGGGTAATGTCTTTGGTGCCGAAAAGCTTGAACTCTGGACCCAGGTCTATAACAAGCGCAGCTACAAATTCTCAAACCCGCTGTTATACAACGAGTTAAAATGTATTACGGTTCGTTCGGTCAGTGGCAAGGTGCCTGTTTACGGCCTCGTCCTCTTTGCCGATGACAGCCAATTTCCCAAGGGGATCCCGGCACGTGTGGCTACCACCAGTTCCTTTGCGCAGGAGCTGAAAAACCTGCCCGGGCCTGCTCAAAAAACTACCACCGGTCTTGACCAAGCCTGGCAGGCGGTGCTGTCGACAATCTTCGATAAAAACAAAACCACGACTTTAGCTACCTAATATAATCAATGGGTTAAGATTGGGCTTTCGGTGTGTGACCCGTGTCTCATTATTCCGCAAGAATATAAAGTGAATTTACCTATACTCCTATAAAGAAACTCACCGCGCGTCCGCTAAGCAGGGTGTGGAGCTGAAAAACGGCTCGGGTGTGATAAGAAGTAGAGGTAGGTGCAGGTGATGTGGACTTCAGCAGATTCTCAAAAACTCTGGTTTAAAACCGTATTATTAACAGGTGCTTTGATAGCCGTAGTTGCCAATTTTCCGGTCAAAGCGGCGGCAACCGATGGTTATGTCGATGGATTTTTGACGAGTCTGCAGGGACAGCAAATTCAGGCATTTGTCCAGACCACACCCATGGCACTGCGCGGAAATGCCCACGCCCAGTTTCAACTGGCTGAAATGTATCGATCCGGTGCCGGCGTCGCTAAAGACGAAGAGACAGCCGTAAAGTGGTATCAACGTGCCGCATACAATGGTTCGATGCCGGCGCAAAAGGTTTTAGTGGGCGCTTACCAAAAAGGTTTGTATGGACTGCCTGCAGATCAGGACCGAGCAGTTTATTGGCAGCGTAAGATGCAGAGAATGGCTCAACTAAGCAGTCGCGCCAGTCGCTAATTTTCCCAGATCAATTCCAATTCGAAACAGCCACCAGACCAGGTGGCTGTTTCGTTGTCGGTTTGGTTATTTTTGAGTTTTAGGTGTATGAAAATAGTGGGTTTGGTGCTGGCCTCCGTGTGAAGTGTTTCGCACAAAAGGAATCAAGATAAATATCATCCAGGACGTATTACTAGTCATGACTTTTCAATGTCCGAATAACAATCCACATTGTTTTATGGCTAACGTAGTTGTGTAAGGAGAAATGTTTTATGTCTATTGCGGGTAAAGTTTCCAAGGTGCTGCCTATTTTAGCTCTGATGTTGGTGTCCAGCGTCAATGCGGCTGACTATGCCGATGGTTTCGTCGCGGCGGAGAAGGGGGAGTACCAAAAGGCGGCCAAAGAGTGGCTGCCGTTGGCCAAGAAAGGTCACGCCGAGGCATCGTTTTCACTGGCTTTGATGTTTCACCGCGGTTTGGGTGTGGCGCAGGATGAAAAATTGGCCGTAGAGTTATATATCAAGGCTGCTGAGGGCGGTCACCTAATGGCGCAGGAGTTTCTCGCTGCTGCCTATGGAGAGGGCTGGTTTGGTTTACCCAAAGACCAGAAAAAAGCCGACTACTGGATCAAGCGTCTTAAAGATAGCGGCTACTATCTGTAGACGTAAGCATATTGTCTTTGAAAAACGGGTAACCAAAGGTTGCCCGTTTTTTCTTTTGGTCCTCTGTGTATAATCCTGTTTCATACACATTATGCAGGGCCCCTCTATGCGGGTCTGATTGGACCCACAGCGATGTTGTCAAAGATTCAAAAATTTCTTTCTGAACATGTTGTTAGCAAGGTCGAGACGCAACGTCCCGAAGCCTTGCATGTCGCCACCGCTGCTCTATTGATCGAAATCTCACGAGCGGATCATCAGGTTAGTGTATCTGAGCATCGTGCGATTAGGGATGGATTGCAGCAGATTTTTACCATTTCCGAGGCCCAGCTGGATCAGATTATCGAACTGGCCCAGCAGCAGGCGACTGAATCCACCTGCTACTACCATTTCGCCTCGACGATCAATCAGACCTTGGATGCGTCTGCCAAGTTGGCAATAGTCGATGCACTGTGGCAGGTGGCTGCCGCGGATGGCCACCTTGATCGCTACGAGGAGTATTATCTGCGCAAAATTGCCGATCTGTTGCATGTGCCTCACAGTGATTTTATTCGCAGCAAGCATCGGGTGTTGGCGTGATACGTTTTTGATATCGAGGAGGGGGAATGTGCGGTATTGCATTAGTGGTTCATCGCGGCGATAAGACGTGTGCTCCATCTGCAGTGGAGGCAATGGTGCAGGTGCTTATTCATCGCGGACCCGACGAGCAACAGGTGTTGGTGCGTGGCAATGTAGGATTGGGACACACCCGGCTGAGTATTGTCGACATTCAGGGCGGCCATCAACCAATGTCAACACCGGATGATCGGTTTAGTATCGTGTTTAACGGTGAGATTTATAACTACCGTGAATTGCGTGCTCAGCTTGAACGATCCGGTGAAAGATTTCTGACTCAATCCGATACTGAGGTGGTACTGAATCTTTATCGTCATTACGGAGAAGACTGTCTTTCTTTGCTGCGCGGTATGTTCAGCTTTGCCATTCACGACAGCGACACCGGGCGGGTTTTTCTGGCGCGTGATAGATTAGGGATCAAACCTCTTTTTTACTGTTGGGATGGCGATACCTTGGTGGCGGCTTCCGAAGCTAAGGCCTTGTTCGCCTCAGGGCTGGTGCGGGCGAAACTCAACCTTCACTCTGTGATCAATTACTTTACCTATCAATTCTCCGTTGCGCCCTATACGTTGTTCGAGGGCGTATTGGAATTGGAGCCGGGGCATAGCCTGTGCCTGGATCCCGGTGAAGAGCCAATCATCAATCAGTATTGGGACTGGCACTTCCCTGCCGATGGAGAGTGTGAACATCCCGAAGATGAGCCATTTTGGTTGGGTCGTTTGGAAAAAGCATTGGGCGAGGCGGCGGCCAGTCACACCATAGGCGATGTCCCTATAGGGGCATACCTCTCCGGGGGGATCGACTCCTCTGCCATGGCCTATCTGATGACCCAGACCTATCCCAATCCACTGCAGACTTTTTCCATCCATTTCACCAATCCTGACCACGATGAGTCTCCGCTTTACAAGAAGATTGCGGAGCATATCGGCGTGGCCAATTGTGAGTTGACCATGGATGATGACAGACCGGAAGGTTATCTGCAGGACTGGATCAGGGTGCTGTTCCATTTGGAGCAACCGCAACGTATGGCCGTGGATATTCCACATTTCTTGTTGTCGGCCTTGGTTCGTGACAACGAATACAAAGTGGTCTACACAGGCGACGGCGCCGATGAGTTGTTTGGCGGATATGATTGTTTCCGTCAGGACAGCATGCGCAGTTGGTCTAACGAGCAACAGCATAGTGATGAGCAACGGCGTGATATTTATATGAATGAGTATACCCAGTGGTTTGCGCCTGACTATATGCGGATGCTGTTGGATTTGCACGATATTGATAGACAGAAGGCGGTGATCAAACGTTTTGGCTGTTATCCCGCCTGGTATGATTTCTGGCAGATCATGCAGGAACCTGCTGCTGATATTTTCAGTGCTGAAATGGCCTCTGTGCAAAAAAGTAACAGCCAGATGGATGAGCTGGCCCAGCGTATGAAGGCGAAAATCGAAGGGCTGCACCCGCTGAATCAATCTCTCTACATCGAATCCAAGACGCGTCTGCCCGGCTGGATATTATGGAAAAGTGATCGTTTGAGTATGGCCCATGGTATCGAGGCGCGCGTGCCGTTCATGGATCACCCGTTGGTCGAGGAGTGTAACCGGATGCCACCGCGATATAAGTTGACCGGTATGGATGAGAAGTATGCGTTGAAGCGTGTTATGGCGCCCTACTTGCCGGAATTGCCCACCGCCTATAAGAAACGGGGATTCTATACGCCGATTCGCGAATGGTTTTTTACCAAAGAACGCTTTGCTCAATTGGATCCATTCATTGGCAAAGAGGCCCTGGAGAAGAGTGGAGTTTTTGATTATTCCGCTGTTCAGGACATCTATCGTCAGTTGTCCAGCTATGAAAAGCCGAAAGACTATAATGAGGGCTACCGGATTATGCAGCTGGAGTGGGTGCTGATGACTGTGGTGAGCGTGCAGGTGCTCTATCGCCTGTTTGTCGATGATGATAGTGCAGAATTTCGAGCGGCAATGCTTTAGTCGTACTACTGCCTGGCGAGTTCAATGACGGTATATCCGCGTCCTTCGTAGAAAGAGAGTTGCGCGGGCGCCTGTTCGACGACGGTGACATAGCCGGGAAAATCCTTTTCGCTGTAGCCTTCCCAGGCCGCATGTGTCCCGCAAACCTGCACAGGTACATTTTCCTTGGTGGCGAGCTGTTTAGCGAGGTCGTGGGAGGATTTGTGCTGTCCCTTGTTTTCCTTGCTCAAGGCGAACATCTCCTGGCCGTGGCTGACGAGCACTATGGGCAGATCCTTGTATCGTTGCCTGAGCTGGGTACTGAGTTCACGTACCATAGCCAATGCCCACTCCATGTCTGCCTCTGAGCCTTCGACCAACTCAAAGGCAATGCCCTTGGGAGGTTGATCTGCCGCCAGTATGCGATGGATTTCGCTGTAGGTGTTGGCCGCAGACACTGGTTGGCACAGAAAGAAAAGAATCAGAATCTGAATAGCCACCATCAACTTAATTGATTGATTTACGGTCATAACTGCCCTGCTTCGCCCCCTCGGAGTGTGCCCCTGGTAAAACCAGCACAAAAAATCGTGAAATATTTCACAGATTCTATGGCGCCATCCCTTAACAATAATTGGCAATGACTTTTCCATTCTACGGGCTACCATCGGCTGTGGCCAGCGCCGAACGTTGTCTGTTTTGAAAATGGGTTTTTCTTGGTACTATCGATGTAATCCGGGATTAGACAATATGACGAATGTGATTGGCATGGATTTCGCTTTGTTGGCTTCCAAGAATAATTTTTTCAATCAGGGGGATATATGCAGCAGCAAGCGGTAGTGGATCGACGCGCCAGTTCTCATCTCAAGATCCAGGCGTTGGTTGAGTCGAGGACGAGCACCTTGACCCTGTTAGGTTTGTTGGCCACGCGACAGCCGTTTAAGGCAGACAAAAGCACCCAGCGCTTACTTCAGGAATTCTGCGAGGCATTGATCGATTACACTGCCAGTGCCCATTTCCAGCTATATCGATACATTGACGAAAACAACGAGCGTCGACTCGCCGTACGTGAGGTTGCTGAAAAGGTTTATCCTCGTATCAACGAGATCACACAACAGATTCTTGCCTTTAATGATAAATACGATTGTGAGGACCATTGTTCCAATCTGTCTGATCTGGCCGAAGAGCTTTCCCAACTGGGTGAGGACTTGGCGGATCGTATCGAATTGGAAGATCGCCTGATTAGCGTTCTGCTTAAGCCGCGCCGTTAACCTCAAACGATTGTTATAGTAACGTGCCTCGTGCGAACTCGCGCGTGAAATAGATCAGAATCAGGTTGTATGTACCCCGTTGATAACTGATCCCAACATGCCCGCCAGCGCCGGTATTGAGGTCTGCACTCAAACCTAGACCGGTACCGGCGGTGCCTCTGAAATTTTCCGTAGTATGTTCGTCGGGCGAGTTTGCCCACTGTTGACCTTGGACGTATGTCCAAAAAATGACGGGACGCAGACAAAAACGCGGCGAAATTTCGACGGTAGCTGCTATGCTAGCTTCTAGCTGGTCGATCGCCATACGAATTTGCCGTGTGGCGTCTTTTTCCTCCCCTTGTTCATAGCGATAGCTGAACGTTGCGCTTGGTTTTAATGTCAGTGACCAGAAGGTTTGTTGATAGGCCAGTTCTCCGTAGTAGCCTGGAAATATCAATCCTGTCAGATCCGGGTGCTGGAAATAGCTGGTGTCATGTTGGCCGAGGCGAAGGGCCAGCGCGATGGTATCGGTAACTTGTTCTTGCAGGCGTATCCCCAGCTGGCGTGATTTGCTGGCAAAACCTGTTTGGTCGGTAAACAGCGTATGCTCTTTTTCAGCGATTTCCAGGGAAAAGCTATAGTCAGTGGGTGCGTTATCGTCAGCTAAGAGCTGTGGGGCGTACAAAATTAGCAGTGACAAAAACCAGTGCAGGCGCCCTACAGCACGCTTGTTGATTAACCTTGGCGCTTGAGGTGCACAATATTTGTACAAGTGGCCGTAAATTAGAATACGTCTATTTGTCGGCCAGCTTTTTAGTATTGGTGGATTTTTAATCAATTTCTGAGCGCTGTTGTGGGTTGTAATTTTTTTTGAACCAAGTCACTTTATAGATTAAAGTTAATTAGCAATACTTCCTATCGGGAATCTGAGTTAATATAATGCCCTGAAGATTTTCGGTCTTACGACAAGGTCATGTAGGCCCTTGCAAGGCAGGAATGGGCCGTTTATTGCATCATATTATGCTTTTCATAATGTGTAGACATGGATCAAGCGCAGTTTCGCGTAAATTCGTAAATATTATAAAGATGGGGGTGTGT
The DNA here is from genome assembly GCA_002450975.1 of Proteobacteria bacterium UBA6915. GTDB lineage: Bacteria > Pseudomonadota > Gammaproteobacteria > UBA6915 > UBA6915 > UBA6915. The sequence continues at coordinate 7,858 of DKAX01000130.1, read as the reverse complement.
AATGAGGCTGTCTACTAAGGCTCGGTATGCCGTAACAGCGCTGATGGAGATTGTCGTAAGAGACGGCCGCAAGCCGGTCACACTAGCGGATATCTCGCGCGTACAAAATATTTCAGTTTCTTATTTGGAGCAGTTGTTTGCCCGGATGCGTCGACGCGGCCTGGTGGAGAGCCTGCGTGGACCCGGCGGTGGTTATCGCCTGCTCAAGTCTCCCGAGGATATTTCCATGGCGGAGATTGTCGCCGCCGTGGATGATAAGTTGGATATCGACTGTTGCGAGGGGCGCGAGGTATCACAAGTGGCGGAGAATCCCATGGTCAATGAGATGTGGTCCGACTTGAGCCGCCAGATATATCAATTCCTAGGTGATGTAACCTTGGCCCAGTTGATCGAGCGTCACTCCCGTGGTGAGGGCTTTGATAAGACCGCTGAAGGTGACTCTTCCGAGGTCTCGGTCGCCTGAGTCTGGTTGCATAGTCGCGGCTTGCGCGCGATTTCAGAAATAGTTGTCGAACAAAAAAAGGGTTGGCTTGCCAACCCTTTTTGTTTTGCTGTGAGGGGCTGATGTCGGGCATAGATGAATTGTTGGCGGTGATGGCCATGCTGCGTGATCCGCAAGGGGGCTGTCCGTGGGACAGGGAACAGGATTTCCGCTCGCTGGTCAGTCATACCCTGGAAGAGGCCTATGAAGTGGCTGATGCCATTGAGCAGGGTGATATGGCCGAGTTGCGTGCAGAGTTGGGGGATCTGTTGTTCCAGGTTGTTTTTTACGCCCAAATCGCCAAGGAGCAAGGTTTGTTTGATTTTGACATGGTTGCGTCATCCATTGTTGATAAGCTCAAACGACGCCATCCCCACGTGTTCGGCGATGTGGAAATAGCCGATGCCCATGCTCAGACTCAAGCCTGGGAGCAGTACAAGACGCAGGAGCGCGCTGACAAGGCGAAGCAGTTAGGGAAGGCGGAAAGCGCGCTGGATGGAGTATCGCTGGCCTTACCGGCCCTGGTTAGGGCGGAGAAGCTGCAGCGGCGAGCCGCTCGCACCGGCTTCGATTGGGATCATTGGCAAGGTGTGGTGGACAAGGTCAGAGAAGAGCTTGATGAGCTTTCTGAGGCGTGTGAGACTGCGCCGATGTCGATTCAGGTAGAGGAGGAGTTGGGTGACTTATTGTTTTCCGTGGTTAATCTGAGTCGACATCTGGGCATGGGGGCCGAGGGTGCATTAAGAGGCGCTAACCTGAAATTTCAGCGCAGGTTTCAGTCGATGGAGTCTCTGTGCCGCCAACAAGGTACCGCGCTGGACAAGTTAGGGCCCGACCAGCGGGAGGCTTTGTGGCAGCAGGTCAAACGTGCCGAAAATGGTGACGATACCCCAATTAATGCATAAAAAAAATAAGCGAATAGGGGCTGCCGGACGGAATACAATAGGATAAAATGGCCCGTTGTGGTCATGATTGGCCCTATTTCTGTATAAATATTCCGGTGTAGCGCCGGTTTTAGCGCGGTAGAGTGATGAAAACCTTATATATCAAGACCTTTGGTTGCCAGATGAACGAGTACGATTCGTCCCGGATGTCTGATCTTCTGGCGGCTTCCCATGGTCTGGCTTTGACCGATAATCCGGAACAGGCCGATGTTCTGTTAATCAATACCTGCTCCATACGGGAAAAAGCCCAGGAAAAGGTCTTTTCTCTGCTGGGGGTCTGGCGGGAAATCAAAGAGCGTCGGCCAGGTATATTGATCGGAGTGGGCGGTTGCGTCGCCAGCCAGGAGGGGGATTTGATTCGCAAGCGCGCCCCCTTTGTGGATATGGTCTTTGGGCCGCAAACCCTGCACCGTCTGCCGGCCATGCTGGAGTCTTTGGGTAAGAGCCGAACCCCGCAGATCGATGTCTCCTTCCCGGAAATCGAGAAGTTCGATTGCCTGCCGGCACCCCGTGCCGAAGGTGTTACGGCCTTTGTCTCTGTGATGGAGGGTTGCAGCAAATATTGCACCTTCTGCGTCGTGCCTTACACCCGTGGTGAAGAGGTCAGTCGTCCCTTCGATGATGTTATCGCCGAGGTGGCGCAGCTGGCGGCGCAAGGGGTGCGCGAGGTCAATCTTCTCGGTCAGAACGTCAACGCCTATCGTGGTGTCATGCATGACGGTGATATTGCCGACCTGGCACTATTAATTCATTATGTGGCGGCCATCGATGGCATCGAGAGAATTCGTTATACCACCTCCCATCCCGTGGAGTTGTCTGATAGTCTGATCCAGGCCTACGTCGAGGTACCTCAATTGGTCAGTCACCTGCACCTGCCAGTGCAAAGCGGATCTGATCGTATACTGGCCTTGATGAAGCGTGGTCACACCGCCCTGGAATATAAATCGAAGATTCGACGCCTGCGCGCGGCGCGTCCGGACATCAGTCTATCGTCCGATTTTATTATCGGCTTTCCCGGTGAGAGTGACGCGGATTTCGCTGCCACCATGCAGTTGATCGAGGACATCGGCTTCGATCACTCCTTCAGTTTTATCTACAGTGCGCGCCCTGGCACGCCGGCGGCCAGCCTGCCGGATGATGTGCCGCATGCTGTAAAGCAGCAGCGCCTGGCGCAGTTGCAAAAGCGCATTTTGGAGATGGCCGGGCAGATTAGCACCGATATGGTGGGGACAGTTCAGAAGATACTGGTCGAAGGTGAGTCACGCAAAGACAGCAATCAATTGCGCGGGCGCACCGAAAATAATCGGGTGGTCAATTTTACCGGTCCGCAGGATTTGGTGGGTACTTTCGTTGATGTGCGTATTACGGAGGCGCTGCCAAATTCGCTGCGCGGTGAGCTGACTGTCGTTACTAACCAACAAGAGGTTGTTTGCAGCGCTTGAAAACTACCAAGAAGAAAGTCGCATTCAATAATAAACCGGCGTCCCAGGAGTTTGTGCTGGAGCCGGCCGATAATCAACGTCTGGCCAATCTATGCGGCCAGTTTGACGAGCATCTGCGCCAAGTGGAGCAACGCCTGGGGGTGGAGATCAATAATCGAGGCGGGGTGTTTCAGGTAATCGGAGAACGAAATTCCGTGCACCTGGCCGGTGAGGTGTTGAAGAATCTCTATCGGGAAACGGAAAAGCAGGCCTTGTCACCGCCACGGGTCCATCTGTTTTTGCAGGAGGCCGGTCTGGACGCATTGTTGCAAGCCCAGGCAGAGACCCTGCCGCAAGATGTGGTCATCAAGGTCAAACACGGCGTGGTCAAGGGACGCGGCCTGAATCAACAACGTTATCTGAACAACGTTGTTACCCACGATATCAATTTCGGGGTGGGACCGGCAGGGACCGGCAAGACCTTCCTGGCGGTTGCCTGTGCCGTCGAGGCTCTGGAAATGGACCGGGTACGGCGTATTGTGCTGGTGCGCCCTGCCGTGGAGGCGGGCGAACATCTGGGTTTCCTGCCCGGTGATTTGGCACAAAAGATCGATCCCTATCTGCGTCCTCTCTATGATGCCTTGTATGAAATGCTGGGTTTCGAGCGCGTGGGCAAGTTGATGGAGAAGGGCGTGATCGAACTGGCGCCGCTCGCCTATATGCGCGGCCGCACCTTGAATGACTCTTTTATCATTCTGGATGAGGCGCAAAATACCACGCAGGAACAGATGAAGATGTTTCTGACCCGTATTGGCTTTGGTTCGACGGCAGTCATTACCGGCGACGTTACCCAGGTGGATCTGCCGCGCGGACAACAGTCGGGACTGCGTCACGTCATTGAGGTGCTCAAGGACGTGGATGGCATCAGTTTCACTTTTTTCCAGGCCAAGGATGTGGTGCGCCATCCCCTGGTGCAGCGCATCGTCACCGCTTACGACCTTTACCAAGACAAGCGCCCGTCTGAAGACAAGCGTAAGTGAAGCCGTGATCGACCTGGAACTGGATGTCCAAAACGCACTGTCACCAGCGACGGTGACACCCGTGCCCGATAATACGAGCATTATGCGTTGGTGTCAGGCAGCTCTGGCGCAGCGCCAGGGTGAGACGCAGCTGACGGTGCGTTTGGTGGACGAGGCGGAGAGTGCCGAGTTAAATGAGACTTATCGGGGTAAGAAAGGACCTACCAATGTCCTCTCCTTTCCGTTTGAGGCCCCACCTGGGGTTGATATTCCGTTGTTGGGTGACGTGGTGATTTGCGCCGCTGTGGTGCAACGGGAAGCGCAGGAACAGGGCAAGTCGGTACTGGATCACTGGGCCCATATGGTAGTACACGGTGTCCTGCATCTGATAGGCTATGACCATATGACCGAGCACCAGGCGCACGAGATGGAACAACTGGAGAGAGAAATCCTGGCTGGGATGGCGATCGCCGATCCCTATAGGGATATAGATGAGTTATGAGCGAGACACAAAACAACGATTCCGATAGTGACAAGAAGTCCTGGTTTTCCCGTTTGACCGATGCCCTGGCGCGCGAGCCGCGCGACAAGGAACAGGTACTGGAGATGTTGCAGGAAGCAGAGGCACGCAATGTTCTGGATCATGATGCCCTGACCATGATCGAAGGTGTATTGCAGGTCTCCGATATGCAGGTGCGCGATATCATGATTCCGCGTCCACAGATGGTCGTAGTGGAACAGAATGTGGCGCCTGAAGAGTTCCTGCCTACCTTGCTGGAATCCGCACACTCGCGTTTTCCTGTTATTGGTGAGAATCGCGATGAGGTGGTTGGGATACTTTTGGCCAAGGATCTTCTGCACTATTTCGCCAATAAGGACAAGGTTACCTTCAATATACGTGATGTGTTGCGGCCTGCGGTATTTGTACCCGAGAGTAAGCGCCTTAATGTCTTACTCAAGGAGTTCAGGGCCAGTCGCAATCATATGGCCATCGTCGTCGACGAATATGGTGGGGTTGCAGGTCTGGTTACCATCGAAGATGTGCTTGAACAGATTGTCGGCGAGATAGAGGATGAGCACGACGTTGATGAGGATATTTTCATCGTACGCCACGGTGAAAACAAATTTACTGTCAAGGCGCTCACCCTGATCGAGGACTTCAATGAATACTTCGGCAGTGAGTTTAGTGACGAGGAATTCGATACCATCGGCGGCCTGATTATGAATCAGTTGGGGCGCCTGCCCAAACGTAGTGAGACAGTAGTCATCGATCGTTTCGAGTTTCGTGTCTTAAAGGCGGATAATCGCCGCATCTATAGCCTGCAGCTGACTGTGCTGGAGCGCGTCGAGTCGAGTCTGAAGGAAAACAGTGATAGCGAATCTTGAACGCTTTGTTCAGCCAGGCCGTGACGGCAACTTTTTGGCCTTGGGTAGCGGCGCTTTGTTGCCGATTGCATTTGCACCGTTCGATTTTTTTCCACTGGCGGTGTTGTCGATAGCACTATTGTTTGCCTTGATCGTTCAGTTGTCTCCCTGGGCAGCCTTCAGACGCGGCTACCTGTTTGGCCTGGGCATGTTCGGTGTTGGCGTCTCCTGGGTCTATGTCTCTATCCACGACTTCGGTTATGCACCGGTGCCATTGGCATTATTGTTAACGGCGTTGTTTGTAGCCTTTCTGGCCTTGTTTACCGGATTTTGGGCCTACGTAACGGCAGTACTGTTCGGTTTTTTCCGCATAGTGACGCGCCTCGGATTGCGCTTATTGTTGGTGTTGCCNNGGTCTGGGTGCGATTCTGGGTGTATACGGAGTTTCCTATGCCGTGGCCATCTCCGCGGCGATTGTCGTTTATCTGGTATTCAAGGGGATCAAGCTGGCCTGGCCCTGGCTGCTGGCACTGGCGGCGTTGTGGCTGGCTGCGGCCTTGTTGAAGGTGGTCCCCTGGACTCAGCCTTATGGTGAACCACTAACCGTCAGTCTTTTGCAGGGCAATATCGCCCAGGATCGCAAGTGGAGCCCGGACGAGCGTATGAATACCATACAGCTCTACACCCACATGACGCGCGAACGCTGGCATAGTGATCTGATTGTCTGGCCGGAGACCGCGTTGCCAGCCTATTACCACCGCGCCACCGAATACCTGGACGACCTGGCGGCGCAGGCCCGCGCCAACAATACTGATGTCCTGATCGGACTTCCCTATCGCGATGAAAAAACCCGCAGCATACACAACGCCATGGTCAGTTTGGGGCAGGAGCGCGAGTTCTATTTCAAACGCCATCTGGTGCCTTTCGGTGACTACCTGCCACTGGAGGAGTGGTTGCGCGGCCTGATTCAGTTTTTCGATCTGCCCATGTCCAGTTTCCGTTCCGGTCCTGATGAGCAGGCGCCGTTAAAACTTTCCGGTGACAATAAGGCAGCCGTCTCCATTTGCTATGAAGACGCCTTTGGTGAAGAGGTGATCGATTTTCTGCCGGAGGCGACACTGCTGGTGAATGCCAGTAATGACGCCTGGTGGGGCAAATCCATCGGTACTCACCAGCACCTGCAGATTGCACGCATGCGCTCTCTGGAGACCGGACGTCCCATGTTGCGTGCCACCAACAACGGCATTACCGCCTTGATGGATCACAAGGGGCAGGTTATCGACCGCGCGCCTCAATTCGAGACTGTGGCATTGACCGGAATAGTACAACCCATGCAAGGCACCACGCCTTATGTGCGCTTAGGTAATACCTTGATCATCGCTTTGTTGAGTTTGACGTTGTTGCTGGTTGGTTTTGCCATTCGGGCAAAAGTGAATACAAATTCATAGGCAGAAACAGACTGCCCCCTCCCTGAGAGAGAGGGTTGGGATGTGGAGATCGCTTAGGCGTTCCAGGAGATCCGGCTGAACTTTGTGCCCTGGCACTTGGGGCAGGGTGGGATATGGCCGGTCTTGTGGAAATGCAGTTCTTCACCGCATTGCTGGCACTGTAATGTACCAATGCCGGTCACCTCGCCGGTGTGCCAGACGCCTACCTGGGCCGCACGTTCCGCCAGTTTATCCAGTTCCAGTTTGGTCTTGTCTGCCACCGTGAGGAATAGCTCCGCCATGCGGCTTTCCACCTGTTCCAGGTCGAAGCGCAGCCAGGCCTTCAGATCCTGACCGGTTTCAGCGAGAAACTGACCGGCATCATGTAGGTCTCTTCGTAGATAATCGCCGACCTTGCCTGCTTCTTCCCGGCTAAGCTCGCCCAGTTCCGAGGCCTTTTGCTCGGCCGCCTCCAGGGCGTGGCCTAGACCTTTACCTGCCTTTTCCAGACCTTGTTTGGCCCGGGCCAGCATCTGGTTGTAGGCATCAGTGAGTTTATTGCTCGGGTTTTCTGCCATGATGTACCTCCTTTTGATTGCCCTCTATTAATACATTGGGTGATAGTCGGCAGCTTGTCAAAGCCCTTTTTGGTTTGAGGGTAAGGCCCTCTGTTGAGGGGGGGCGGGCAACACGGTATCCTTAGCCTCTTTTTCCCGTACCGGTTTGGAAGGCAATGGACGAACACTATCACCCGCAGAAACTAGAGGCCGAGGCGCAGCGCTTTTGGTCCAATAATCAAACCTTTAAGGCTGTAGAAGACCCCACCAGGGAAAAATTCTACTGTCTCTCCATGTTTCCTTATCCCAGCGGGCGACTGCACATGGGCCATGTGCGCAACTACACCATCGGNNATCAGCGCATGCTGGGCAAGAACGTCCTGCAGCCCATGGGCTGGGACGCCTTTGGTCTGCCGGCGGAGAATGCCGCCATGAAGAACAAGGTGGCGCCGGCGGCCTGGACCTACAGCAACATCGATTATATGCGCAAACAGCTCAAGTCCCTGGGGCTGGGTATCGATTGGGATCGCGAACTGGCCACCTGTACCGCGGACTATTACCACTGGGAGCAGTGGCTGTTTACCCGCCTGTTCAAAAAGGGTGTGATCTATAAAAAGAGTGGCGTGGTCAACTGGGACCCGGTC
>DKAX01000209.1 GCA_002450975.1 Proteobacteria bacterium UBA6915 | reverse complement strand
ACCGATCCCGGTCAGAACGATGTATTTCAGGTGTATGTGACCCTGACCGACGGCAAGCCTTCCCTGTTGGCCTTCAACTATGCCGGAGCCGACACCGTCTTCAGTCGTACCGTATTGCTGGTCAATCTGCTGGAAAACAAATTTGCCGTAAAATTCAGCAGCTACAACGGCACAGGTTACGACACCGTGGTGGCCATGGGTGTGGGTGGCGTCAATGTTTCTACCGGTGTGCCCAATACCGGCTATTACATGGTCAAGTTCACCGACGCAGGTTCCCAGCTTGAGCGCTGCGTCAACAACGCCGATGGCGTGATCGAAAACGATATGGTCAATTGCACCAGTAGCTCCATCGCGACTTCATCGACCTGGGGTCCTACCAGTGTGCAGACCTACCTGGGTCTGAGCGCCACCGAGGTGACCAACCTGGCGGCTTGGTTGGCCAAGCTGGCCGATGCAAACGCCCTGGGAGCCGCCGATACCCCGACCAGCGCAGCTGTGGGTGGGGATCCTGATCTTTATTTGCCGCGCAGCCTGCAGTCGGCGCAATAGTTCCTCCTTTTGATGTGTTGTTTTGGCCCGGCTTATGCCGGGCTTTTTCTATTTGACAGGCATCGCTTTGGAAACTATAGTTCGAAACATGTCGAACTATGAAACCTATTCCGATTATGGGGAGATGTTCAAGGCCCTGAGTAATCCCCACCGTCTGGCCTTGTTCAAGCGTCTGATGGGATGTTGTGAACCGGGTACGGTGTGTAACGTTGAGCAGGCTGCGCGTCTATGTGTCAGCGACCTGGGTGAGGGTGTGGATATCGCACCTTCTACACTCTCCCACCATTTGAAGGAGTTGCACCGCGCCGGACTGGTGAAGATGGAGCGTAAGGGCAAGAATGTGCAGTGTTGGCTGGAGCCGGAGATTCTACAGCGCTTGCGTGAATTTTTTTCTTTTTAATGATTTTGGAAAACGGTGGGGCAGATTGCCCGTCTGGTCGAATGCGAAAAGTTTTTGAAACAGGAGAATCTGAATGAGTAATTGCTGCACTCCCGCTGGGGATCAAAATGAAAAACAACACGACGATCACCGCCAGGCGGTGCGTGATGCCTATGCCCAGGTCGCCCGTGCCGACAATGCCGGCGAGGCCTGTGGTATCGGTAGCAGTTGTTGCGGGGTGTCTGATGATCAAGCTATTAATACCTTGATTTCCACCCGTTTAGGTTACAGTGAACAGGACCTGGCGGCGGTGCCCAGTGGGGCCGATATGGGTCTGGGCTGCGGCAATCCACGTGCCATTGCCTCTTTGCGTGCCGGTGAGGTGGTGGTGGATCTGGGTTCCGGTGGCGGCTTCGATTGTTTTCTTGCCGCCCATGAGGTGGGTACACAGGGACGGGTGATCGGCATCGATATGACGCCCGATATGTTGAGCAAGGCACGCAACAATGCGCAAAAGGGCCAATTCAGTAATGTGGAGTTTCGCCTGGGTGAGATAGAACACCTCCCTGTGGCCGACAACAGCGTCGATGTGATTATCTCCAATTGTGTCATCAATCTGTCGCCCAACAAGCAACGGGTATTTGATGAGGCCTTTCGCATCCTCAAACCCGGTGGACGTCTGGCAATCTCCGATGTGGTGGCGACGGTGGAGCTGCCCGAGTCGATGCGCACTGATCCGGCCCTGATCGCAGGCTGCATGGGTAATGCCTCGTTGATCGGGGAGTTGGAGGCGATTATCGCCAAGGCGGGTTTTGAACAGGTGAGCATCCAGCCCAAGGACGAGTCGCGCGAGTTTATCCGCGATTGGGCGCCGGAACATAATGTGACCGATTATGTCGTTTCGGCAACCATCGAAGGTGTCAAGCCCGTGCGCCGCAGTTGTTGTTAGCTGTCATTTAACACCCGTCCAAACGCGTAAATCTGCTGTTTGAATTCATTGCCAAGTGCGCAGGGACGCGCGCGCCGTTTTGTACTCCGTCGAGTATCCCTATCAAATAACTTCTGATTAGCTCCTGCGCGAATGACGTACGGAGAAATAACAAAATTTTTGTTTGCATGTGTTCTTTAGAAAAACGCTTATGTATAGATTGTTTTGTAAGGTTCGCTAAATCTTTCGCAATGTGGGTGTATGCTATAAAGAGGGCAAGTAGGTGGTTGTTTCCTTTTTCCTGTAGATTAGGAGGCGCGTTATGAGTCGTCTGAATAAGATGAAAATCCTCAAGCCCTTGTTGCTTTACAAACATGATTTATTCGATATCGAAAATCTACTACGTAAGCACCTGGGCGCCGGTAATTACGGATTTGATATTACTCCCATGGATCACGGACAAAAACTGGCGGGGACACCGTTTCACTCCATGGATGAACTGTTCCATACCGCTAATCTGCCCGCCCGCGTCAGACAGATTACCATCGAGGCGAAAGAGACCTCGCCCGATCAGGAGTTGCTGCGCGATGCCAAGGTCTCGGTAGGTAAGTTTAGCGCCAATGTGCGTGTCATCAGCAAGGACAACGAACAATGGGTAAACGAGACCTTCAAAGATCTATCCGAATATTTTGAGAGCAAGAAGGCCTGGTATTGGCTGGCGGCGCGCGTGATCCCGCCCATCTTCAATACCTCCATGGCCATCACCTTCATGCTAACCATGTTGGCCTTGTTGACCAAGGTCTATGCGGCGTTTGTATTTCCCATTATCCTGGCAAGCAGCGCCATCACCATGTTGATCCTCAACCTGACCGGTCGGGTCTATAGCTTTACCCGTGTCAACCTGATCAATGAGGATGAAGAACATCGCTTTAAACATGAGAAATATGTCATATGGGTCTACTTTGGCATAGTATTGAGCTGTATAGCCGGGGCTGTGGCGTCCACCTGGCATGTACTGACAGGTTAGTCCGTAACTAAAAGAAAGGCCGGGAGCGAGTGCCCAATCAAAACCCACATAACGACACACCTAACGAACATCTGGATTACGTCGCGCCAACCACGGAACTATCGCAAGAGGCGGAGGCACCGGCCATCTTTCGCGCCGCGGTTTTCCGCGGCATACACCGCCTGGATCGCAGTTGGCTGGAGATGGGGGTGTCGGGATTTGTAGCCGGTATGAATGTCGCATTCGGTGCCTTGGCTGCCGCATCGGTGGCGGGGGCCGTTACCGCGTCGTTTGGCGAACATACCGAGATGTTTGCCAATGTCCTCGGTGCCCTGGTCTTTCCTATCGGCTTCTTGTTCGTGGTGGTAGGGCGCAGTGAGTTGTTTACGGAAAACTTCCTGGTACCCACGACGTCGGTTATCGCCAAAAAGGCCAGTGTGTTTTCGTTATTGCGTCTGTGGTCGATCACCTTGATCGGTAATCTGCTCGGCGCCTTTGCCGTGGCCAATATGGTGGCCCTGGAGCACTATCACGGCGTGCCGGCGGTCTATACCGTGGCTCACATCCACAATCTGGCAGAGTATCTCTCCCTGGAGCGGGACTGGGATGCCTCTTTTATCGCCGGCATCTTTGCCGGCTGGTTGATTACCCTCATGACCTGGCTGTTGCTATCCACTGCGGAAACCATAGCCAAGATGGCCATCATCTGGTGTGTGGGTTTTATGATTATGTTGAGCAGTTTTAATCACGTGGTGGTTAACGGCTTGGAGATACTGATGGCCATATTTACCGGCCACCAGGCCATCCACTACAGTGATTGGTTGTCCAACAACTTCTTGCCCACCTTGCTGGGCAATATGGTGGGTGGGTTGATTTTCGTCACCCTGCTTGAATATCTCAAGGTACTTAAATCGAACGAACGCTGGTTCTGATGGTTTCGCCGCGTCTACTCCGCCACTTCCGGTTCATTGAGCGAAATGGAAATGCTATTGAAATAGCTGGCCAGATTTTCGATGTCTTCATCGCTCAAGGTCAGGGTGACCTGATGCATGGGTGTGCTCTTGCGTAGGCCGCGGCGAAAGTTATTCAGCTGTTTTATCAGATAGCCCTTGTTCTGGCCGGCCAGCTTGGGCATGTTCGGGTTATCGGTGAAACCCTTTTCGCCGTGGCAACGTTCGCAGAATTCCGCTTTTTGTGCGATATAGGCCGAATCTTGCGCCCAGCCCGCCGTGGTCCACAGCATCATGGCCACGAGTAAAACATGCTGTATAGGTTTGGTTCGCATCGCTTTCCCCTCCGTACCCTTGCCAGATCATAACTGTATGCAGCGTGAATAAAAACTCATAAGACAGATTATTTTTAATGAAATATCAATCGCTAGGGAAAACTGGACTAAAGTACAGGTCGATTTTCGGCATTTGTCGGCAAGACGGCATTTAGGAGAGAAGGGTAAAGCTCGTTTCCAGGGTTTTCATCAAGGTCGACAGGGCGGGGCTTGGATCTGCGGCTGTAGCTGTGACCAGGTGCAAGGGGAAACGTCTTTCCGACCGGTCGGGAACGTGTAGCCGTACCAGTTCACCCCGCTCAATAGGCTTTTGTACAAAGTCGATAGGGACAAAGGCGAAGCCCAAACCGGACTCGATCGCCTGGATGGCCGTGGCGAAGTGGCTGACCGTGAGGCGCTGTTCGGCCTCCAGCCAACCCTGGTTCTGGGTGCGGCGCTGGCCGGAATCGCGTATGACGATCTGTCTTGTCTTGCGTAACTCCTGCTCGGTCAACGGGTGTTTCGCCCGGGCCAGGGGATGGTTGGGGTGGGCTACAGCAATGATTTGCACTTCGCCGATCTGGTGGGCGTGGAAGCCGGGCGGGGTGGACGGCGAAATGGCCAGGTCTGCCCGCCGCTCCAATAAGGCCTCGTCGGTGCCAGACAAAGTGGTTTCCAGCAACACGATACGCGTCTGCGGGGCCAGCTGATTGAAGCGGGCGATGGCCGCCAACACCGGTTGCTGCGGTACGATGGCGTCTATGGCTAAGGTTAGACGCGTTGCCCAGCCTTGCGCCAGGGATTGGGCGGTTTGTTCCACGTCCAGGGCCAGGTCCAGTAGTTGTTGGGCCCGTCGATAGAGTACTTCCCCGACTTCTGTTAATACAGCGCGTCGCCCCTCCAGGCGCAATACCGGTGTCGGCAGCTGCTCCTCCATGCGTGCCAGGGCATAACTGACCGCCGACTGACTTTTGTTGAGCAGTTCCGCCGCCTTGGCGAAGGAGCCGGCCTCGACTACGGCGGCCAGAGTGGTCCATTGTTCCAAAGAGATGCGCGGTTGCTTCATTGATTCAATAATTAGATTATTATCCAGCAATAATAGCATCAATTCATCGAAAAAACGGGTCTATTATGATCTCAGCAATTAATACCGGGTGCTAAATCTGGCTAACGGGGTATCTATATAAGGAGTCCATATGAAACGCGAAGTCGTCGCCCTCAATACCGGCCGTGCCACCTCTGACGGTGCCGGCGTCAAACTCAAACGTATCTTCGGTGGGAATAATCCGCGTCAGTTCGATCCCTTTTTAATGTTGGACCACTTCAGCTCCGACGAGGCGGCCGACTATATCGGCGGTTTTCCCGCTCACCCGCACCGCGGTTTTGAGACGGTGACCTATATGCTGGAAGGGCGCATGTTGCACGAGGATCACCTGGGCAACCAGGGTCTGTTGCAGAACGGCGACGTGCAGTGGATGACCGCTGCGCGCGGCATTATCCATTCGGAGATGCCGCAACAGGAGGAGGGACGCATGAGCGGTTTTCAGTTGTGGGTCAATCTGCCGGCCAAGGAGAAGATGAAAGATCCCTATTATCGCGATATTCCGGCGCGGGATATCCCCGAGCGCACGGTCGACGGCGTCTATTACAAACTGGTGGCCGGAGAGTTGGAACTGGCTGGTGAAACGGTGCGTGGCGCCGTAGTCGGGTTGTCTATCGATCCCCTGTACGTGGATATCCATTTCAGCGATGACAAGTCCGTGGAGTTGCCGGTGGCCGATGGTCATACCGCACTGGTGTTTGTCTATCAAGGCAGCGCCCTGGTGGGCGAAAAGGCAGTGGTGGTTGAGGCCGGTCAGGTGGCGGTGTTGTCGCGTGAAGGGGGTGTTCAGATCACGGGCGGTAGTGGTACACGGCTGCTGGTTTTGGCGGGCAAGCCACTCAACGAGCCCATTGTGCAATACGGGCCGTTCGTCATGAATACACCCCAGGAGATCGACCAGGCTATTCAGGATTATCGGGATGGGGTTTTAACACGCTAGTTTGAAGGGGGTGGTTTTATGAGTGCAAGAATGCCAGTTTTGTTTGTCAGCCATGGCAGTCCCATGGTCATGTTGGATGATGCCCAGGGTGAGCCCTATCGGCAGTGGGCGCGCCAGTTGCCGCGTCCACGGGCGGTGCTGGTCTTCTCCGCCCATTGGGAGACGCCCGGACTGAGTCTGGGCGAGACCGATAAACATGCTGAGCTGATTTACGACTTTTACGGATTTCCCGATGAGTTGTACGAGGTGCAATATCCGGCCCCCGGTGCACCCTGGTTGGCGCAACAGGTCATGGAACTTCTTCCCGATGAGCCCATGCGCGCAACCCGGCGTGGTCTCGATCATGGTGTTTATGTACCGTTTTTGCACCTGTGGCCCGAAGCGGATGTGCCGATTCTGCAAATCAGTCTGCCGCAGAGTTTCAGTGCAAAAGATCTGTTTGAGCTCGGTAAACGACTGGCGCCCCTGCGCGATCAAGGCGTCATGATCATCGGTGCCGGCGCCCTGACTCACAACCTGCGTGCCTGGAATCCGCGCCATGAAGGTGGTGCGGAACCCTGGGCTGTGGCCTTCGACGAATGGGTGGCGGCTACGGTGGGCTCGGCAGACTGGCAACGTTTGTTCGATTGGCAGGCCTTGGCGCCGCATGCACAGTTTAATCACCCGACCGCTGAGCATTTTCTACCGTTGCTGATTGCGGCCGGTGCCGGAGCCGGTGACAAGGTCACCTTTCCTATGACGGGCTTTCAGTACGGTATCTTCAGTCAGCGTTCGGTGCAGTTTGGCTGAGGCAGGTTGCATTTTTTCCGGAGTGCGCGTTTCGCATCGTCAAGCATAGTCGCCGGCGTAAAAAATTTTGTCGTTACCCGTCGATGGGTTAATCTGCCCACTGGCGACGAGCGGGAGTCTACCCGAGTGATACCGGTGTAACGATGGCGAACATGGATTGGGATTTGATACGCAGTTTTTTGGCGGTTGCGCGCAGCGGTAGCCTGTCGGCGGCGGCGCGTGAACTGGACGTCTCGCAACCAACTCTCACCCGCGATATCCAGAATCTGGAAAAATCGACTCACCTGAACCTGTTTCGCCGTACCACTCAGGGTTTGAGTCTGACCGAACAGGGTGAGACCTTACTGGAGGCTGCCGAGCGCATGGCGCAGGCGGCGCAACAGTTCGACCTGCTGGCTACCGGCATGGAACTGGAGTTGCGCGGTGATGTGCGCATCAGTGTTAATGAGATCGTCGGTATCTATATTCTGCCCGCTGCTATCAAGGCCTTTCGCGACCGTCACCCCGGCGTGCAGGTGGAGATTGTGATTTCCAACCAGGCCAGCAGCCTGAACAAGCGCGAGGCCGATATCGCCTTACGCATGTTTCGCCCCACCCAACCCGATCTGGTTGCCCGACGCCTGCCGGATATGGAGCTGGGTTTTTTTGCCCATCACTTATATGTAGAGCGCTTCGGTGAACCGCAGACCGTTGAGGATCTGGCGCGTCACTGTTTCATCGGTTTTGACGAGGACAATCAGCTCATCGAGGGCGCTGCCGAAATGGGCTACAGCTTTCATAGCAGGGACTTTCCTCTGCGCACCGACTACATGCTTGCGCAAATCGCCCTGGCGCGCGCAGGCGCCGGTATCGTTGGTACCCATGTGCGTCTGGCCGAACACTGGCCAGAGTTGCAGCGGGTAATGCGCCATATTCCATTGCCCGGGCTGGAGTATTGGGTGGTCTGTCATCGCGATGTGCAATTCAATGCGCGTATCCGCGCCTTTATGCAGTTTCTCTCCGAATGGTATGCCGAGGACGCCTATCGCGGTGTGGTGATCTGATATGGTGAGACTCGCGCCGGTCATACCGCGTCTGTTTTTGTCTTTGCTCTTGTTTGTCTCGGCGTTAATGCCTTTGCCAGTCGCGGCCCATGGTGACGGTGACCCGGTCCACATTATCGACGAGCAGATCGCGGCCCATGACGGCAAGAGCGCCCTCTTGGTGTTGGACAAAGGCGAACAGGCGTTGCTGGCGCGTGCCTGGTTGGCTGACCATGCCCGTGCGACAATCGATGTGCAGTATTTCATCTGGAGCAGCGACAATATCGGTATTCTGGCCGCGGAGAGTCTTTTGCGTGCCGCCGAGCGTGGTGTGCGCGTGCGCGTTATCGTCGACGATTTGATGATCGACGCGCCCGACGAATCACTGCTGGCGCTTGCGCGCCATCCCAATATCGATATCCGCATCTACAATCCCAGGCTGACCGTGGGAACGCCTGTGCACACAAGGCTGATCAATCTGCTGACCGGTTTTCGCGCCAGCAATCAGCGTATGCACGACAAGACCTTTATGGTTGACGGCAAAGTGGCTATCACCGGCGGGCGTAATATGGCTGATGAGTATTACGACTATGATCACGCCTACAATTTCCGTGACCGCGATGCCCTGGTTTTGGGGCAGGTGGTACAGCAGATGGGTGCGAGCTTTGAACGGTTCTGGGCCAGTGATTTGAGTGTTCCGGTGGAAAAGCAGTATGACGGTCTGGGGCTGATGCAAAAGCATGTCAAGGTCAGCGATATGCAGGTACAAAACATTTATGCTGACCTTCACGCCTATGCCGCCGCGGGTGACAATTTCGCACCTGAGGTGCGCGCAGTGATCGAAGAGTTGTCAGGCGGGTTTCGTTTGTTGGCGCAGCAACTCAAATGGGGCGACATTACCTTTATTAGCGATCTGCCGGGGAAGAACAGCAGACACTTCAGTTTGGGTGGCGGTGGGCGCAGTAGTGAGGCATTGGCGCAGTTGGTGGAATCGGCAAGCAAACGCATAATCATCCAGTCGCCCTATCTGATCTTGTCTGACAATGCCATGGAATTATTCAGACGGGCACTGGCGCGTGGTGTCAATATACGCATCAGTACCAATTCTCTCGCCTCCACCGACAATCTTCAGGCCTTCAGTGGTTACCGCAATCAACGGCGGAAGTTGTTGCATATGGGATTGGAGATTTTTGAATACCGGCCCGATCCCAAGGTGCAAGAAGCATTGATGCAGCGCTATACACTGTTAAAGAAGCGCAAACCGGTATTTGCGTTACATGCCAAGACCATGGTGATCGATGGTGAACAATTGGTGATTGGTACCTTCAACCTGGATCCCCGTTCGGAGAACTTAAATACCGAGGTGGCTGTCTGGCTGCGCGATTCTGAGTTGGCCGCCGAGGTCGAGTCAGCCATAGAGCGGGACATGGCGCCGGATAATTCCTGGGATGCCCACGAAAGTCCAGATCAATACAATGGCTGGTGGAAGCGCAGCAAGGCGCGTTTCTGGCAGGTGATGCCGATAAAGCCACTGCTGTGATGCTTTATAATCTGAGTAACTGATTTCTGCAGGTGTCGCGGTTGCCCTCTTGAGTCGAGTATTCGATACAGCGCTGCAAGGCGTTGCGCGCCTGATCATTGTTTCCCAACTGCTGGTGAGCAAGTGCCCTTAGATATTCCACGTCAGCGCGTGTCTCACTGTCGGCTTTAATGGACTTTATCAGTTTCAGTGTTTTTTTGTATTCGCCCAGTGCAAAGAGATAACGTGCCTGGTTGAAATACAGTCCATTCAGGTCTGCCTCCAGGCCGTTTGGATTTTTCTTGCGGCGTTCCAGCGTTTCCTCCAGCGCCTGCAAGGCAAGGTCGTAGTGGCGCCCCGTATCATAGGCATGTGCCAGGCGATAGGTGTAACGCGGGTCGCCGGGGTGTTTGTTCTTCAGTAAGGTCAGCGGTGCCACAGCATATTTGGTCAGGCCAAAATCGATCATTTGTAAGGCGAGGTCGAATAACGTCTCATCGTTCATGCCCTGTTCGATAGCCAATTCAATCATACGCGCATTTTCCACCCAGCGTGGCTCATCCGGGTGTTGCTGGTTCTGTTTGAAATAGTCCTGCCAAAAAGGCAAGGCGTATTGAGGGCCACGGTGCATGGCGTTGATGGCGAGATCGTAATAGAGCTGGGTGTTTGCCGGCTGACGTTCCAGTTTCAGAAGCAAAAACCGCTCTGCCTGGTCGAACTCCGTGGTCAACATGGAGGCCTCGGCGATGTTACCGATTACCAGGACATCTTCAGGGTCTGCTTGGTAGGCTTGCATGAAAAAATCCATAGCCTTGCGCGTCATGCCGCGGTGCAGGTAGGTGACACCCAGGCTGGACAGCAACGGTGCACTTTTGGGGAAGGTGCGCAGTAACGTGGTGTAGACATCGGCGGCTCTGTCCAGCTGATTGCGCTGTACGTACTCCATGGCGTAGCCGATCAGGTAATCAACGGTATCATCGCTCTCCTGCGCCAGCGCCTGCGCGGTATTGTGCAGTGATTGCAGGAATCGCTGGTGATCACCGCTATAGAAATGAATCTTGGTTAGGCAGTAGTAGAGGCTGCGGGTGTCGGGCCATTGTCCGATTACCTGAAGAATGATCTGTTCGGCCTTCGCGGCATAAGCGCTGTCAACGTTAAAAGTGTCACCCGTGGCGACATTGAGTTGGTCTTCGGTGACTTGTTGGCTGCCTCCTTCTCCAGGCAGAAAACCCAGTTTGTCTGTATCCAGGCTGATTGCCGGTCGCAGGGCGGCGTTGACATAGACATACGCGAGCAGTAGCAAGGCCTGGCGTTGATTTTTATCATCCTTTGCCATTGTCTCCGCCAGTTTGACCGCCTCCGGGATCCTGTTGGCTGTCAGATGTTCGGCGATGTCACCGGGAACAAAACCGGTGTTGCATTCTTCCGCCCAAGCGTATGGGATTGATAGGACAAGAAAAAAGAACAGGTATATCCGCTGCATAGGAAAGCCCGTAGTGGTCCAGGTTAAGAAGGTGTATCGGCCGATTGTGGTTATTCTGAATATATGTTGAAAAAGCAGCAGTTGCCGTGTTGTATTGCCGGGTGGAAAAGGCGTACCGGATCGGACATATCCTGTCGCGAACGTGACCAACGACTCCCGGGAGCGGGATGAGACTATTTCAGCAATTCGCCGTGCTTTACAATTCAGCGGTATTTTTATAGCCCGGGGTCACATTTTCGTCATTCGTGGTTTGCATACCTTGGCGTATGCACTAAGGTTTAACTTCATTTTTTTTAATTTTGAAAAGCGCGACGGGCGTCGGCTATTGGCATAAAACCATCCTTTGTTTTTTGTCTGGTGTTTGTCAGTTGTCAAGTGGGCGGGTGAAAAAAATATATTTTCAAATCATCTTCCATGCGAACAGAGTTCTATTCTATGCTTTCGGCCCGTTGTTACATTCACCTTTTTCCATAGTTCTACGGAGTCTGCCACTATGTTTAATTCCCGGATAGTTCTGTCTTTGATGCTTTTGTTGGGTTTGTCTCTGAGTGCCTGTCAGCAGAAAAAGGCCGAAACCGCCGCTGCACAGCCAGCTGCTGAGCAGGCCATGGCGGCTGATCATGCCATGGCCGGTGATCATGCCATGCCTCAGGAAGGTGAAGCCGCTGCTGCTGATGGTGCCGCTGCGCCTGTTCAACAGCAGTAACTATCGAGCGCGTTGGCGCTCGCACAGGTCAGGGATGACCTATTTATTATCCATCTCTTCCAGCGCTAATTCGCGCATACGGAATTTCTGAATCTTACCGGTAACGGTCAGCGGGAATTCATCGACGAATTTTATATAACGCGGAATCTTGAAGTGGGCGATTTTGTTCTTGCAGAATTCACGCACCTCCTGTTCGCTGAGTCTTGATCCTTCGTGCAGTTTTATCCAGACCATTAACTCCTCACCGTAGTAATCATCGGGCACACCAAACACTGCGGCAGCGGCAATGGCCGGGTGGGTGAAGAGAAAATCCTCGATTTCGCGAGGATAGATATTTTCCCCGCCACGGATGACCATCTCTTTCAAACGGCCGGTGATGCGCACATAACCCTGCTCGTCCATGGTGCCCAGATCACCGGAATGCAGCCAGTGTTGCCCATCAATGGTCTTGGCAGTAGCCTGCTCGTCAGCATAATAGCCCTGCATGATGTGGTATCCGCGAAAACAGAGCTCGCCGACCTCACCCAATGGCACAGTGGCGCCTGTCGTAGTGTCGACGATTTTTACCTCCTGATGTTGCAGATTTCTACCTACCGTTAGCGTGCGTCGCTCCAGGCTGTCGTCACGGCTGGTCAAGTGGGTAATGGGCGAAGCTTCGGTCTGGCCATAGCCGATCAGTATTTCTCCGCAGTGCATCTCTTCCATTACGCGCGTCATCAACGCAGGCGGACAAGGGGCGCCGGCCATGATGCCGGTGCGCAGTGAGGTGAGATCGAACTCCCAGAAGTCGGGGTGTTCCAGCGCGGCAATGAACATGGTGGGAACGCCGTGGATCGCGGTGCAGTGTTCCTGCTCCACGGCCTGTAATACCTTGTCGGCATCGAAATGTTCACCAGGCACGACGATACACGCACCTACTGATAGACACAGTAGATTAGCCAGCACCATGCCAAAGCAGTGATAAAAAGGCACAGGAACGCACAATCGGTCCTCAGCCGTGAAGTGCATGGCCTGGGCGCAGAAATAGGCGTTGTTGAGAATATTGTGGTGGGTAAGCGTTACCGCCTTGGGAAAACCGGTTGTACCCGAGGTGTATTGAATATTGATGGCGTCGTCGCGATCGAGTTGTGCGCCGGCTTGAGCCAATTGTTGTGCGGTGATCTCTTTACCGGCATCGATGACATCCTGCCAGGGGGTGAAGCCGCTGGCTGGTGCCTGGCTGTGCATGACATTCGCAGGGTCGTAGATAACTACTCGACGTAGGTCAGGTAATGCCGCGCTATGCAGACTATTGGCTGGCTGACTGTCCAGCTCCTTAGCGATGTTGCGCATCATGGCCACATAGTCGCTAGAGCGAAAGCCGGGAATCAAAAACAAACCTTGTACCTGGGAGCGTTTCAAGGCATATGCCAGCTCCTGTTCGCGATAGGCGGGGTTGATGTTGACCAGCACGACACCGATAGACGCGGTTGCCAGCTGCAGGATCAGCCACTGGGCGTTATTGGTTGACCAGATGCCGATGCGCTCACCGCGGTTGAATCCCAAGGCCAAAAGCCCCTTGGCCAGTTTCTCCACCTCGCGGGCAAGTTCGCTATAGGTGAGCCGAATTTGTTGGTGTATTACCACCAGGGCTTGCCGTTGCCCATGTTGCTGACAGACCTTTGCTATGTGTTGGCCAATGGTGTTGCCGAGCAGATGCGGTTCACCGCCGCGGTGGTAATAGCTTGGTGTTTTATCGTCAGCCATAGGGATTGCCTCCTAAGCACTGCATGTGCGCCTTTTATTCATTGATTCGGCGCGCCGTGGTGAATATGCAAACTGTGTCAAAGTGAAGCAGGAGATGCTATCAGATTACAACATTTACCTTCTGCAGTGCCAGCGGCGTGAAATTAGCCTTCTATCAGCATTAGTATTACTTCTGCCCCCGGTGTGAAATATATTAAGGGGCGGCCGCGGTTGAATCCGAAAAATTTCGAATTTTTTCAGCAGCAACCAAAAAACAATAAGTTAGTGAAAACCGCCAATGACTGATAGTGTGCTGCCAAGCTGCTGTTTTAACTCCATTAAGTCTTTTCACCAGCCGATTTTCCTCCAAAGCGGGGCTCTTTACTTTCAATTAAGTGGTCTTTTTGTTACGGTTGCCCCAGTATTTTTGATAAAGCTATAAAAATTCAGTATCAATAAACAGGGAGTATTGGTAGTGGTGGAGTAACGGGACTGTCGTGCAGAAATGCATATCTGTTTGGGCCCTTAGTTCATCGACAATTCTCCCGGGCTGTACGCTTCACAAATTGCCAGTGTCAGTCCTATTTCGGTAGTTCAGTAATCACCGTTGTTAAAATTACCTTCTTGTTGGCACTTTATATTTTTCTGCGTCAAAAATATTCCAGCCATCTGTCAAGCCATTTTGGTTTTTCGTTTAACTTGCATGTGGAGAGTTTTATCTATGGGAGATTCAATAACAATGTCCAGACGTTTTAGGTCTGTCGCGACGGGTGTTGCTGTGGTCACGCAGCTGGTTTTTGCCGGCTTCGCTTCTGCTGCAACCGAAAAAGATTTTTCACTGTTTGAGTCGGGGCAGGTGCGACCCTTGGCCCTGACCTCCGATGGCGGAAAGGTCCTGAGTGTTAATACACCGAACAATACCGTTGAAATCTACACTGTCACCGACAGCGGTTTGGCGCACAAATTATCCGTGCCGGTAGGCATGGAGCCAGTCGCCATCGCGTTGAAGAATGATAACGAGGCCTGGGTGGTCAACCATCTGTCCGATAGTATCAGCATCGTCGATCTGCATGACGGCAGTGAGCGCGTCGTGCGCACGTTGCAGGTCGGTGATGAGCCGCGCGATATCGTGTTTGCCGGAAACAATCACGACCAAGCCTACATCACGACTGCACACCGCGGTCAAAACTCGCTGAACGATCCCGAATATCGTACACCGGGTGTCGGTCGTGCCGACGTCTGGGTGTTCGACAGCAACAACCTGGGTGACAGCTTCAGTGGTACCCCGACTACTATCATTACCCTGTTCTCGGATACCCCGCGTGCCCTTGCCGTGACCCCCGATGGCAAGCGTGTCTATGCAGCCGGCTTCAAAACCGGTAACCAGACCACCTCACTGTGGGAAGGTCGTGTCACAGCGTTGGGTGGACTGCCGGGCATTCGCATCGATGCCGCCGGTGAACAACAACCGCCTACCGGTCTGATCGTAAAATATAACGGTACCAACTGGGTCGATGAAACCGGCAAGGTGTGGGACGAGATCGTCAAACTGAACCTGCCTGACAAAGATGTCTTCGTTATCGACGCCACCGCCAATCCGCCGGTACAGGTTGCCGGTGCGGATGGCGTTTTCAGCGGTGTGGGTACGGTTCTTTTCAATATGATTGTCAATCCCAAGAACGGCGCTGTCTATGTCGCCAACACCGACGCGCGCAACGAAGTGCGCTTTGAAGGTCACGGTGCGGTTCACAATGTCGAAACCGTGCGTGGTCACTTCTCTGAAAACCGTATCACCGTTCTTAAGAAAGGCGAGGTCCTGCCGCGCCATCTGAACAAGCACATTGACTACAGTGTGTGCTGTGACTACCCGGCCGAGGTCAATGCCAAGAGCCTGGCGCAACCCATGGGTATGGCTATCACCAATGATGGTGACAAGTTATACGTCGCCGCCTTTGGTTCGGCCAAGATCGGTATGTTTGAAACCGCCGATCTGGAGAAGGATACCTTCACTCCCGACACCAAAAAACAGATCAGCCTTTCGGCCGGTGGTCCCAGCGGTATCGTCCTGGACCAGCAGCGTAAGCGTCTGTATGTGTTGACCCGTTTCGACAACGGTATCTCTGTGGTCGACACGGCCGCTAGTGCTGAGACCAGTCACGTCACCATGTACAACCCGGAACCCGCCAGTGTGGTTGCTGGCCGTAAATTCCTGTACGACGCCTCTTTTAGTTCCGGTGCCGGTGACTCTTCCTGCAGTACCTGCCACGTCTTCGGCGATGTCGACGACCTGGCCTGGGACCTGGGTAACCCTGATGCCACCTCCAGCCCGATCCCCGGTCCGTGGAGAAATCGTCCGGCACAGATCGGTCGCCCGGATATCCCCGAGACCTTCCGTGCCCTGAAGGGTCCCATGACCACCCAGAGTATGCGCGGTATGGCCAACCATGGCCCCATGCACTGGCGTGGTGACCGCACCGCCGGTAACGACACCTGTACTGTGGGCGAGCCTGGCTGTGGTGAAGATGGTTTTGTTATTACGGCACAACCCGATTCCGGTACCTATGACGAAGACAAGGCGTTCAAGGAGTTTAACCCGGCATTCGTCGGTCTGGTTGGACGCGAAACCATGTTGACCGCCGACGAAATACAGGCCTTCAGTGACTTTGTTCTGCAGATCATGTATCCGCCCAATCCGATCCGCAATCTGGATAACTCCCTGACCGCGTCACAACAGGCTGGTTTCGAGCGTTTTACCGGAGACCGCAGTGATACCTTCTTCGCGTGTAATGGATGTCACACCCTGGATCTGAACGGCAACGCCGAGTTCGGCGTGGACAAGCCCGGCTTCTTCGGTACCAGCGGCTTCTACAATGCGGGCCGTATCGTGCCGCAGATCTTCAAGGTACCGCACCTGCGTAATCTGTATCAGCGCGTGGGTATGTTTGGTTTTGCGCAAACTCCGGAGTTGCTGCCCAATATCAATACCGGCGTTGCCAATCCCCATATGGGCGATCAGATCCGCGGCTTTGGTTTCAACCACGACGGCAGCAATCCCAGCGTGTTTGAATTTCACCTGCGCAAGGCCTTTATCTTCCGCGCTGCGGGCACCAATGGCCCCGCCGATCCCGGCAACCCCGGCGGTTTCGCCCAGGATCGCGCCCTGGGTGATGCACAGCGTCGTGAAGTGGAAGACTTCCTGATGGCCTTCCCATCCAACCACGCGCCCATCGTGGGCCAGCAGGTTACATTAACCGCTACCAGCAATGTCGCCGCCAACAGCCGCGTCAACCTGCTGATCGCACGCGCCGAGGCCGGCGAGTGTGAGCTGATCGCCACACAGAGCGGCGGCCGCGGTTATCTCTATAACGGCAATGGCAGCTTCATCAGCAATCACAACGGTGATGCAGTGACCGACGCCGAGCTGCGCGATATGGGTAAAACCCAGGCCGGTGGTGAAGTGACCTACACCTGCGCACCGAATGGTTCAGGTTTCCGCATGGGCCTGGATCGTAACGAAGACGGTGTGTTGGATCTGAGCCAATAGATGTAAGTCGATTTAAAAATAATAAACCGTAGTTCTAACTTCAAACCGGATGTCAGTCGATGGCATCCGGTTTTTTTTAGCCGAAAACAATCCTTGGTAGGATGCACGAAGCGCAGCGCATTGCACCGAATGACTATCAACTAGCGTTGTGTCTAGGCCAGTCGCCAGCAACGTACCCTTACTCGGGTCTACATGGCCTATTCGCATCATACGAGTATTCATCCACGGCCCAGCGTTGCGCGAAATGTGTCACGCAAAATGGGTACCCTTGAGAAGCGCTCAAACGGTCTTCTTAGTAAAGTCGAACATTAATGCATTGATATTCTCTTGAAATAGCCGTTTAGTGTTGATTCTTAATACAGAATAAAAAAGGTAGCTTGTTTCAAGCTACCTTTTTAAGTTTACCAAGTTGTTGGTATGGAATTGACTGCTATATATCGTCTGGCTTGGCGCGCATGACATAGATCTTGCCGGGATTGCCTGTCTTAACCATCACGATATCGTCCAGACGATCACCGTCGAATTTTCCAGTAAACCACTTATCTACCGGTGCCCAGTCTCTCGCACTAGGGTGCTTTTGAAAACTGACGCTGGCACTATTAAATAGAGGGCCGGTCGACTTTTTAGCACTCAGGGCAGAGCCAATCCAAAGCTCGGTGTTGTTTAGGGCGATAAAGCTTAGATCATCAAACTGGTCGTCATTGAAATCGAGTGCCAGTAGGTTGTCATTAGTAGCCAGTTTTCCTGCCAGATCGGGAAAGGTTGTAAAGTCCAAGAATGCTGTCACTCTCGCACTTTCTGCCCATTCCTTACTGGAATTGTCAAAGTAAATCGATTCCAGGTCACCGCTGTTGCGGTTTATCCATGCCATGGATGTCCCCAGGCCGGTAAATTTACCTAATACAGTTACAGAGTCTTCCCAGAAGGCCTTATTTTTAAGGCTATGTCCAGAGTTAGCAACGTTGACTAAGTTGTCGGTATCTAGATCTTTTCGCGTTTCGTAGTTAAAACCATTAAATAATCCCCCCTTCACCTGGTTATGCCTCTGCTTTGTATCTAAATGGGAGACAGCTTTATGGTTGGTAACCACATCCAGTTTTCCATCGCCATCAATATCAGAAAACCATTGCTTGGTTCGACTATTCATATAGTCTTCAGTCATGTCGTTGGCGCAGAAGATCTCGTCAGGGCTGAATTTCGGTTTAAATACAAGAGAATCACCGCTAAAGTCCGGGCTGAAAATTCTTGTTGTTTCAATCCACATATCAAAAGTACCTGAACATTTTAAAAAAAATAACGAAACATCGCTTCGAACTACAATCTCCGCCCTGTTGTCGCCATTGACGTCAAGCACTTTCACATCATCTTTAACGCGGGCTGAAGTGGGAAAGCCGTAGGCAAAGGTGTCTGTGCCAAAGCTGTTCAGTAAATAGCCCTGCGCGCTACCGAGCACATAGCGTACAGAAATGTTTGCCACCTGTGCAGGAAAGGGGTTTATCCAGAGCAGATCCTTAAAGCCATCGGCATTCAGATCGGCGACAAACAGTCGGTATGCACTCCAGTCTTCCAAGCCATTACTGAAGTCGCATTGGACCGGTGTGGCATTCTCTGTGCTGGCCACACAAACTTTGTCTTCGACGGAAAATTCGCCGCTAGCAGAACCGATGGTGTGATAAAGCTGATTGGTAGTCCCGGCTGCACTATTCCATACCAGATCCTGAATGCCATCACCATTCACATCACTGGCCTTGACCTGATTGGAACCGGACAGACCTTCCGGTACCGCATGCACCTGGGTAGGTTGGAAGTCATAGGTGCCATCTACCATGACGTAAGGCTCGCAGGTCTCTTCGGTGTGCTCGGTTTTTTCGGTGACACCGGCAGGGCTGTTGTCGTGGATATTTTTAAAGCTGACCATCAGCGGAACGGCCTCAGTCACCTCTATATTGGTACTAAAAAATTCAGACCAGTTACCGGAATTGAGGGCTGACTGAGCCAGTGCACTATTACCGCCTAAAGAAACCAATGACTTTTGTGAATTTTCGAGAACAGACTGTAATTTGCTGTTCAAGGTCACAGTGCCATCGGAGGTTAATGCCTTGTAGGATAGCTTGATCATAGCTTCGATATCGGCCTTGGATGAGGTCGAGCTGATTGTTGCCGTGACCATGCGGCCAAAGGTCACCTTGGAGACGTACACCGGTGGGTTGTCATCACCAATTTCAAGTTTGCTCTTAAGCTGCTTCAACTCTTGGGTGAAAAAACTGTCGGTAAACCAGTCCTCGGGCTTGGGCGGCTGTTGCACTTCCACGTCAAACATCTTTTGTGTGAGCTGAATAACCAGGTTTTGCTGGTTCCTGCTGCCGCCAATAGAACTTTCCAGCTCAGCCTTGACCTTGCCTACGCCATAATTGGTCTTGCCGGAAAACCCCGCCTTGAGGAAAAAGGATTTGAGGTCTTTCGTCTGGGTGATTTTTAAAACGGTACTGTTTCCCGTCGGTATGTCGCTTTTAAAGGCGTCGCCGATGACTGATTTAATCGCGTCGTTCACCTCGGTAAAGCTTGGCGTGTCAATGGTTTTGCTGGTTGAGCCACTATCGGTAAACAGATTGCTGACGGAAACCGATATTGGCTTGCGAAATTTAGAGTCTACGGACAAAAGCCTCAAGGTGCCGTTGCGGTATTGATCGCCTTGCAGAATGGCGCCCGGCCAGCTGAGGTTGCCATCGATGTCATACATGACGATTTCTCTTGGATTGGCCTCCAGCGTGAAGGTCTTCGACGTGCAGCGGCTACGAATATCGACAGTGGTTTTCTGTCCATTCTCGTTTTCATTATCGTTGCTTGGGTCAAAGGGCAGCTCGGTAGCAGGAAAGACCTGCGAGCTTTGAGATTCGGCAGTGACGGTCTCTCTTGAGGTCCCGATTGCCAAATCCGTGTTTTCATAAGTGACAACTGTTTGTGGGAGTTTAACCCGCTCTGCAGAGTCATCTTCACCCCCTCCGCAACTGACAATGCTGCATGTCAGCAGGGCCAACAGCGTTGATTTCGAATTGTAGTCAATTTTCCTATTCATTTTGATTTCTTCAAGTTTGTCTATTTGATAAAAAAGTCATTGCCTGTGAGCGGCTCCGCTACGGAATGCCCCATTTCCGCACCGTGAGCCAGAATTTTTTGGATTCAACGCTACGAGGAAACAGAAAAAGTACGTAGTTCCTCTGAACAACCCGGTAGCGTAGTAGGGGTTAGCCTAACAATGCGATTACCATGCATTACAGCTTAATACCCACTAATCCGTGTAACGTTGAATCAAGGGGGCGCAACTCAGGATAGAGGCTGGTGTTAAGCGAGCGGACCCCTTGATCCCGACACCTTAATCCCGAATAAAAATATCCGAACTTCAAGTAACAAACGGTCTGCCCAGCGACCTTCGCTGAGAACAAAAGACCTGCGTGGCTCTCATTTAAGACCAGATGGTGGGTTAGCCATGGCGCCTGGGTCTCGCTCACCGACACGCCCCCATCGTTTAGCGTGTCAAGCTTCGCTATCCGTCGTCCCAGACCCCGTGGCTTGCACCCGGCGATCTGCGCGATATCGTAGTCACCTGTGACATTCACACCGCTTCTCAAAAGTTCGAGACTGTGGCCGAGCATGATCCTGCCTATTTCACATGCGCCGAACGATCTGGCGGCAGCGCTCCCCGCGATGGGAGACCCCAGAAGCACCAGACGTTTGAAATTGGCGGGTTGGTATTGCTCAAGGGCGCGTATTGCCAGGAGTCCACCCAGACTATGCGCCACGATGGAAAAAGGTTGCCCCTCAAAGGTGGAGATGAGCTTGTGTAGTGCGTCGATATTGGATTCCAAAGATCTACGCACGTACGGACAAGAGAATATCGAGACATCAAACCCCGCTTTTCGTACAGCGCGAGCCAGCAAAGTCATAAAATAGCCACTGGTCCATAGACCAGGTATGAGTATGACCCTATGTACAGTGGTGTCGGTTTTGTTCATCGCTTCACTCCTCTTCTCTATTGGTTTTCATGACTCGCTGGCTGTGTTCACGGCAGCGTTATTGTCACTGTTACTGTCACTTACGTAGAAACCCGCCGGATGGATTCAAAAAGTTGTACGCAAGTGAAAAAGATTTAGAAATGAGAAGACCAGGCTTAGTCCGCATTTATTGCAGGGATTGTTTGGGTTCCCTCGGTCCCTGCTTGTAGCCCGTATGTAGCGCAGCGAAATACGGGAACTCCCGGATTCCACTTCATTTCATCCAGGCTACATTCTATGACTTGGTGCAATGCACTTGTTTGGTGCAAACTACGTTCATTCATCGCTGCATAAGCGTTGACGCGACGACAATATTAGTTCAGTTGTTCTCCCTCACTGGATTGCTAGCGCAATGAATCTCATGCTTGGTGATAACCACACGATAAAAGCCAAGCATTTTTTG
>DKAX01000001.1 GCA_002450975.1 Proteobacteria bacterium UBA6915 | reverse complement strand
TCCTATATCCATGCCGAGGCCTATCCCGCCGGCGAACTTAAGCATGGACCACTAGCCCTGGTGGACGCAGATATGCCTGTTATCGCTGTGGCGCCTAATAACGAATTGCTGGAAAAATTAAAATCCAATTTGCAGGAGGTTGGCGCACGCGGTGGAGAGATGTTTGTTTTTGCCGACAGTCAGGTGGATATGGGTAAACAGACTCAGACACACATCATGCCAGTTGCTGCGGTCGATGACAGTGTCGCACCGATTGTCTATACCATTCCATTGCAGCTGCTCTCCTACCACGTAGCCGTGCTCAAGGGGACGGATGTTGATCAGCCACGTAATTTGGCCAAATCCGTTACTGTGGAATAGTGACGATAAAACGGGACCGGCTACGGTCCCGTTTGTTATCTGGTGTATCTTTACGCGCAAATTGCCTGCACTTCCATATTATCGCCTTCATATTCCCAGACAAAACGATCGCCGTCTTTGGCATTGTTGAGTTGCTCGATAGCCGCACGTTTTTCCATTGGCATAAATTTTAACCAGAACCTGCTTTTGTACTGATATTCAGTGGCAGGAACCTGCTCCTCATAACGATAGGGGTTACCTTTATAGGTGCCGGTGTAGATGATTTTGAAGTGTGTTGCCTTCATGACTGCTAATCTCCTTTTAACGAGTGGTAAGTAAGCCCGCCAACAACAGGGGCAGGGTGGTCTTCATGGAACGACTGATGGAGAAAGCCGATTTGTCCATCAGCCAGATTTCCGCCATCCCCCACAGTTGGCAGAAGAGCATCAATGCGGTGGCGGCGGTATCCGTGTTGCGGTGAACTTCACCGCTTTTTATTCCTTGTCGTAACAAAGTGTCGAAGTAATCCATCATCTGGCGATTGGCGGCAATTTTTTCCTGGATGCCCCCTTCAAGTTCCGGTACTCGCTCGGTCATAAAGGCCACTAACTGCATTACTTGGCAATACTCTTTATCCTGTTCCAACGCGTCGCACCAGCCTTGAATAAAGGTGCGTAACTGCTCGATGGGGGTGCCGTCGCTTGCTATGGTTTGAAGAATGCGTTCACCAGCCAGCAGTGACTTCTCCCGCACCAGGCTGTTGTATAGTTCCGGCTTTCCTTTGGGAAAGTGCCAGTAGGCGGCGCCCCGGGTCAGTCCAGACTGTCGGGCAATTTGTTCCAGGCTGGTCTGGCTATACCCCTGACTAAGAAAAACATCCAGGGCCGTATCCAGCAGTAGTTGACGAGTCTTCTCCGCCTCTTCTTTGGTCTGTTTCATATCTGCAAACATGCGTGTATGTATGTATAATATAGATCGTGATAATTCTCTGGTCAAGAGGGATTAGGCTTTCTCGCGTTGTTCGAGTGAGGTTAATGTATTAGGCTGCAAGTCAATGGCGTTGACCGGCTTGTAGTATAGGGAGGGTAATATTACCCTCCCTATCTAATTAACCGGCTTTATGTAGTTGATTAGTTGTTGAGGGGCTATGGTTATCCGTGTAGTGAACCGAGATTAGTCCAAGGTTCAGGTGGCGATAGGAGGGAGCCACCTCGTGCTCAGTGAGTTTGTTTACGCGGGCCTGGAGCCCAATCGAGGAACAGACGCGCTGATATAGGCGTAAATTCGTGGGGGGGGCCATGACGAATAGGTGGTGGTATCCAAGGTTTCTGACCATGTCTATCAGATGAATGAGGGCATTGTTGGCAAGCGTGAGTGATCTGAATTGAGGATCGATTGCCAATCGTCCGACTTCAGCGTAAGGGGTGGAGGTGAGATCGATTCCCAATTTGTTTTGTAAGAATGGCTGGTCACCCTCCATGGGCAGTAGTTTTTGCAGGCTGCCTTGACTGGTGTATATCATAGCGCCGCCGACCACATTTTCCCCTTGTTTGATTATCATAGTCAGGCCCTGACGCTGTATGCTGGCTACATTCCAATGACGCTGATTTTTGTCCAGATCCAGATTCAGGTCGGTGCGGTAACTCTCCTGAACAATCTGGGCATATTGTTCTAGTTCGCATTTATTGTGGCTAATGGAGAAGGAAACGTTATTGTAGTTAAAGTTATGCGCGTTGGTCATAAAAACTCCTGCAATTGGTTCTGTGGGAAATTTCTGTTGTTCGTGATGCGCGCAGTAACTTGCAGGAAGGGGACCAGGGAGTGTCAGCGAGTTTAAAAAAATAGCGTTTTGATAATTATTCACGCAATGCTTTGTGAATCGGTTGGATATTTTGCGGTGATTTTTAGACTTTTTCTTTATTTGGCAGAAGGAAAATGCGGTTCTAAATATTTATGAAATTTTATAGTTGTTACAGTATCCTGAATTGGTTTCTATTGGTTCTCGTGGGCGGGGTAAATATTCATTGTTCTGATATTGTTTTGGAAGGTCCAACTCCCTGCCGGGAGGTGAATACATTAACAATGTTTGGCACCATTTCCTGTCTGTTTGTGTTGTTAACGGCGGGGTAGCTCGTGGTGGCAGTCAGGAGCTGTAATCCTAATGTGTGTTGCTGATATCGGAGATCGTGCGAGAATTTGATTTGTGTAAAGCCGCTTTAGTCGCTGCGTTTGGTCACTTTTCGGATACTTACACGCATATTGGGCTTGGCGATACCTGGACCCCGCATGCGGGTCTACGGAGCTGATTGATATTATGTGTTTCAAATTACAGGTGTTGTGCAATGACCAATAAAGTACAGCTTTCTATCGGCGGAATGAGTTGTGCCGGATGTGTCTCTGCGGTAGAGCAGGCGCTGGCCGGTGTGCCTGGTGTGCAGCAGGCAACGGTCAATTTTGCGGAGCATACGGCCAGCGTCAACGGTAATGCCCCAGCAGAGGTCCTGATCAAGGCGGTGGTGGATGCCGGATATGAGGCTACCGAGTTACGTAGTGAGGCCGATCAGGCGGAGAAAGAGGCGACGGAGCTGACCCACTATCGTCTTTTGTTGAAAAAATCTCTGGCAGCGGCCTTGATTGGTGTTCCCTTGATGAGTCTGGACCTGTTTGGCACCATGCCCATGTTGCATGGCTGGGGGCGTGGTTTTTGGGCGGGCGTGGCCGTAGTCAGTCTGATTGTCATGATCTATTCCGGGCGGCAGTTTTTTACCGGTGCCTGGAAATCTTTACGTAATCACAATGCCAACATGGATACTTTGATTGCCATGGGTACTGGCAGTGCCTGGTTGTTTTCATGCCTGATTGTGGCCTGGCCTACGCTGGTACCGGAAACGGCACGTCATGTCTATTTCGAGGCAGCGGTCATTATTATTGCCTTTATCAACCTTGGCTCGGCGCTGGAGATGCGCGCCCGCGGCAAGACCTCACAGGCGATCAAGCGTCTGATTGGCCTGCAGGCACGCACCGCACGGGTGGTGCGTAATGGCCAGGAGCTTGATATCCCCATCGAGCAGGTGGGTCTGGATGAGACGGTACGCGTCCGTCCTGGTGAAAAGATACCGGTGGATGGGGTTATCATCGATGGTCACTCCAACATAGATGAATCGATGTTGACCGGTGAACCGGTGCCAGTGGCCAAACAGACAGGTGACCAGGTCGTCGGCGGTACCCTGAACAAAAACGGCAGCTTTTTATTCCAGGCCAAACGCATTGGTAAGGACACTGCTCTGGCGCGCATAATCGAGATGGTGCGTACGGCACAAAACTCCAAACCGTCGATCGGCCGTCTGGCCGACAAAATTTCGGCGCTATTCGTGCCTTCAGTTCTGATCATTGCCGTGGTAACCGTATTGATCTGGTTCAATCTGGGACCGGAACCCAAATTTAGCTATATGCTTGTGACGGCCATGACCGTGCTGGTCATCGCCTGTCCCTGCGCTCTGGGGCTGGCCACGCCAATCTCTATTATGGTTGGTGTGGGCAAGGCGGCGGAGTATGGGGTTTTGATCCGCAACGGCGAGGCACTACAGCGCGCCGGCGATATTAATGCGGTAGTGCTGGATAAAACCGGCACCCTGACCGAAGGGCGTCCCCGGGTCGTGCAGCTTCTGCCGGTGTCGTCGGTGCATGAGCAAATGTTATTGCGCTATGCGGCTGCACTTGAGGCTGCATCTGAACACCCATTGGCTCAAGCCGTGCTCGATGCTGCCGCCCAACACCAGGTTAAAGTTGAGCCGGTGTTATCGTTTGTAGCCGTTGCCGGCCATGGCGTGAAGGCAACGCTCAGCGGCGAGACGGTGATTTTGGGTAATGAGCGCATGATGGCCCGTGAGGGCATAAACCTCGACGAACTGTTACCACGCGCTGAGATCTGCGCCCAACAAGGACAGACACCGGTTTACGTGGCTGCCGGGGGACGAGCACAAGGTATAATCGCTATCGCTGATCCTATCAAGGCAGATTCTGCGCAGGCGATATCGCGCATGCGCCGAGAAGGATTGCGGGTGATCATGTTGACCGGTGATAACCGCGATACGGCGCAGGCAGTGGCACTTCAGGCGGGCGTCGATGAGGTGATTGCCGAAGTCCTGCCCGAAGACAAGGCCGCCCAGGTGGCGCAACTACAGGAAGCGGGTTTGGTGGTGGCCATGGTGGGCGACGGTATCAATGACGCGCCGGCGCTGGCCCAGGCGGACGTCGGCTTCGCCATCGGTGGCGGCACCGATGTTGCTATCGAAAGCGCCGATATCACCTTGATGCGCAATTCCCTGCATGGCGTGTCCGATGCACTGCAAATTTCGCGTGCTACGGTGCGCAATATCAAACAAAATTTGTTTGGTGCCTTTATCTATAATAGCGTCGGTATCCCCGTGGCGGCTGGCATTCTTTATCCACTATTCGGTCTGTTGTTGAATCCGGTATTTGCCGGTGCCGCCATGGCCATGTCGTCGTTGACGGTGGTGACCAATGCCAATCGTTTGCGTCTGTTCCGAACCAAGGGGGGCGGCGTATGAGCGTGTGGGTAAATGGCATCGGCCTGTTGTTGATAGCGCTTATTGTCTGGTGGTTCTGGTTGAGCAAACCCAAGATCCGCCGGGCGCAAACGCCCGAGATAGATATTCTGGTGGATAATGGCGTCTATACGCCGGCAGCGATCGAGGTCGGTGTCAATCAAACGGTGGTGTTGAATTTTCTGCGCAGTGATCCCAGTCCCTGTGCCCAGCAAGTCGTATTTGCCGCACTCGATAAATCCTATGAACTTCCTTTGAATGAAAAGGTGGCGGTTACTCTGAAGTTCAACCAACCGGGTGAGGTGGAGTTTACCTGTCAGATGGGGATGTATCGCGGGTATGTACGCGTAGTATAAGGTGGAGTTCTACGCCCCTAGTATGGTGCGCTGGGTAGCGGGTGGATATATTCATCAGCCAGTCTCATGTCGCGCCACGAGGACAGAGACATAACGACACGCAATCCGTTTGGATATTTTATAACCACATTGACATCGCTGACCTCAGCGATGACAAAGGGCATCCCGTTGGCATCTTTAAGACTCTTGCCTGCCACGGGCAATATATGTGCCGGCATGGCTTTACTCCTTCTCTGCGTAAAACTATCCCGCGGTCGTCCATTGTTATCTGTTTTCCAGGGACGGGGATTCATGCCTTGTAATCGTGTGGGAAAGACTGTTCCTTGAGATGTGTTTCGTGGAATTGTTTTCACATTGGCCATAAAGGCAATTGATTGCGCTGCACCGGTTTTTCTATGCGTCTGATCGCAAAACTATTTTTTAGTTTTAAGGTTGTAAGCGTCAGGTCAGCTGGTAATAATGAAACTAGTGCAGCAGGCTTGGCCGGAGGTTTCAGGCAATCTGAAATTTAGCCGATACATTTTGGGTTGTTATTGTTCAAATAGCACCAAAAAGAATGTCGGTATCGGAGCTGAACCCCTACAACAATGTGGCTCTGGTGAAGGAGAAATCGCATGACGCTGTTACTTGTCGTATTGGCTATAGGAATATTGGCCTATTTTCGTCTTCCACTTATTGTCTGGACCGCTGCGGCTGCCGCAGTGATGTATCACATCTTCGGTATGGTCGACTTGGCCGGCAGCACAGCCTGGTGGCTGTTTATCGCTGTCGCCGCAGTCTTGAACATCCCTTTCCTGCGTCGACCGTTATTGACCAATTGGCTGTTGCGGGTCTTCCGCAAAATCCTGCCAGAGATGTCTCAAACAGAACGTGAAGCCTTGGAGGCGGGCAATGTCTGGTGGGATGCACAGTTGTTCAGCGGCAATCCCCGCTGGGGAGAGATGCTGGCGTTGCCCGCGCCCAAGTTGAGTGATGAGGAGCGCGCCTTCGTTGATGGTCCGGTTGAAGAGCTGTGCAAGATGCTCGATGACTGGAAGATTACCCATGAGCTGGGTGATCTGCCGCCTGAGGTGTGGCAATTTATCAAGGACAAGCGCTTCTTTGCCATGATCATCCCCAAGAGTTACGGCGGCCTGGAATTCTCCGCCCTGGCCCACTCGACGGTGGTGCAGAAAATCGCCACGCGCAGCATCACTGCCGCGGTGACTGTCATGGTGCCCAATTCTCTTGGGCCGGGTGAATTGTTGTTGCACTACGGTACTGAAGAACAAAAGAAACGCTATTTACCGGGGCTGGCACGCGGTGAGGAGGTGCCCTGTTTCGCCCTCACCGGTCCTGAAGCGGGCAGCGATGCCGGCGCGATTCCAGATACCGGGATTATTTGCAAAGGACAGTTTGAAGGTAAAGAGGTTATCGGTATTCGTCTCAACTGGGCGAAACGCTATATCACACTCGGCCCTGTTGCAACGGTATTGGGCTTGGCCTTCAAACTTTACGATCCCGAGCACCTGATGGGCGAGGTGGAGGACCTGGGTATCACCTGCGCCCTGATCCCTACCAATACACCGGGCGTCACAATTGGTGATCGCCACGCCCCACTCGATATGGCCTTTCAGAACGGTCCCAATTTCGGTAAGGATGTCTTTATTCCCATCGATTGGATCATCGGTGGTTGGGAGTGGGCGGGTAAAGGTTGGCGTATGTTGATGGAGAGTCTGGCCGCCGGCCGTTCCATTTCCCTGCCCGCCTTGAGCGTGGGCGGTGGCAAGCTGGCCAGTCGCGCTACCGGCGCCTACAGCCGTGTGCGTAAACAGTTCAAGGTGCCCATTGCCCGCTTTGAAGGTGTGGAAGAGGTGCTTTCCATGATCGCCGGCTATACCTATATGATGGACTCCGCGCGCACCATGACCGCACAGGCCGTCGACATGGGTATCAAGCCATCTGTGATCTCGGCCATCGTTAAATACAATCTTACCGAGCGTATGCGCAAGATCATCAATGGGGCAGTCGATATTCAGGGGGGTTCGGCTATTTGTATGGGGCCGCGCAACTATCTGGCACGTATCTATCAATCCATACCCATCGCAATCACCGTCGAAGGTGCCAATATTCTGACTCGCAGTCTGATTATCTATGGTCAGGGCGCCATTCGTTGTCACCCTTATGTCTTTACCGAAATGGAGGCTGCCAAGGACGATAATTGGTCGCGCGCCAGTCGCCAGTTCGACAAGGCCATTATCGGTCACATCGGATTTACCATCAGCAATATGGTGCGCGCCCTGTGGTTGGGTTTGACCGGCGCCCGTTTGAAAACAGCCCCCGGCGGTAAAACCAAGCGCTATTATCAAAAGGTGTCTCGCCTGAGCGCAGCCTTCGCCTTTGTCTCGGACGTTGCCATGCTGACCCTGGGTGGAGAACTAAAACGTATGGAGAAGCTCTCCGGTCGCCTGGCGGATGTTTTGAGTCAGATGTACCTGGTTTCCGCCACCCTGAAACGCTTTAATGATCAGGGTAAGCCCAAGGAGGATCTGCCCTTGCTGCGCTGGGCCTGTGATGATGCTTTGTATACGGCACAGCAGGCCTTGGATTCGGTGTTGCGCAACTATCCGATACGGCCGTTCGCCTGGTTTATGCGGCTGATCGTATTTCCTTTAGGTCGACGTCAACAGGCGCCCAGCGACAAATTGGGGCATAAGGCAGCGCAAATACTTCTAGAGCCTTCACCTTCTCGCGATCGGCTGACGGCCGATATCTTTGTGCCCAAGGATAACGATGAACCGCTCGGTCGCCTGGAATACGGTATGGTGCAGACCATTGCTGCTGACAAGATTGAAAAACGACTGCGCAGTGCGGTCAAGGCGGGCAAGGTCAAGGGGCGTGATATGACAGCCTGGATCGACAATGCAGTACAAGGTGGCGTGATTAATGGGCAGGAGGCGGATGCGTTGCGCGAGTCCATTAAGCTGCGCGCAGAGATCGTGGCAGTGGATGCCTTCAATCCCAGTGTATTAACTCAGAGAAAATAATTGGAGAAGCTTCATGACGGCTAAGGGCCAAAGCGGCAGAAGTGTTTTTGTGGTCGATGGTGCGCGCACGCCTTATCTGCGTGCCTTGGGTAAACCCGGCAAGTTCGCGGCGGCGGATCTGGCGGTGGCGGCGGGGCGCGCGTTGTTGTCACGTCAGCCTTTCGGTGCTCCGGAACTGGACGAGGTGATCCTGGG
The DNA here is from genome assembly GCA_002450975.1 of Proteobacteria bacterium UBA6915. Classification (GTDB taxonomy): domain Bacteria; phylum Pseudomonadota; class Gammaproteobacteria; order UBA6915; family UBA6915; genus UBA6915. The sequence continues at coordinate 10,375 of DKAX01000001.1, read as the reverse complement.
TTGTGTCATGCCCAGTGCCGACGAGGCCAATATCGCGCGTATCGCCGCGTTGAGATTGGGCTGCGGCAAGCGCGTACCGGCCTGGACTGTGCAACGTAACTGCGCCTCGGGTATGCAGGCACTGGATAGCGCAGCACGCAATATCGCCCTGGGTCGCGCCGATTTGATTCTGGCCGGTGGCGTCGAGGCCATGAGCCGGGCGCCGGTACTTTTGAACAACGAGATGGTTGGTTGGCTGGCGGATTGGAATAAGGCCATGCGCAAGGGTTTTGGTACCAAGTTCAAGACACTGCGTCAATTAAAGATGGCCTATCTGAAACCGATTATTGGCCTGCTGCGTGGTCTTACCGATCCGGTGGTGGGGCTCTCCATGGGCCAGACCGCCGAGCTGGTGGCCAAGCGTTTCGGTATTACCCGCGAGCAGATGGATGCCTTCGCCGTGCAAAGTCATCAACGTCTTTTGTCCGCCCAGGAGAATGGGCGTATCGAGGAGATCGAGGTGATGTACGACGCAAAGGGTACGGTTTATGACCGTGATGACGGCGTGCGCGCAGACAGCAGTGTAGACAAGCTGGGCACGTTAAAACCTGTATTCGATCGAAAATTCGGCAACGTTACTGCCGGGAACAGTTCGCAGGTAACCGACGGCGCCGCCTGGCTAATCCTGGCCAGTGAGGATGCGGTCAAGCGTTACGACCTGCCGGTGCTGGGGCGCATAGTCGACAGTGAATGGGCCGGGCTCGATCCCTCGCAAATGGGACTGGGACCCGTGCATGCCATGACGCCTATCCTGCAACGCCATAATCTGAAACTATCGGATATCGACTATTACGAATTGAACGAGGCCTTCGCCGCCCAGGTGTTGGGTTGCATCGAGGCGTGGAAGAGCGCCGACTACTGTAAGACCGAACTGGGATTGGATCAGCCTCTGGGTGCTATCGATATGAATCGTTTGAACGTGGATGGCGGCGCCATCGCCATTGGGCACCCGGTGGGCTCCAGCGGAGCGCGTATCGTATTGCATCTGCTGCATGTGCTGAAGCGCAACAATGCCAAGCGCGGTCTGGCCAGCCTGTGTATCGGCGGCGGTCAGGGTGGTGCCATGTACGTGGAACGGGACTAGGAGAAGAGCATGTCGTCATATAAAAACTGGCGGGTGGAACGTGACGGTGATGGTATCGCCTGGTTGCACATCGACAAGGCAGGCACCAGTACCAACGCGCTGTCCAAGGATTTGTTGCTTGAGCTGGACCAGATCCTTGCCGATCTGGAAAAAAACTTGCCCAAGGGCGTGGTCTTCATTTCGGCGAAGGAAAACGGTTTTATCGCCGGCGCCGATATCGAGGAGTTTACCCATTTAAAGGATATCCAAGATGCTACCGAGCTGATACGCCGTGGACAGGCTGTGATGGATCGTATCGAGGCCCTCAAAGTGCCAACCGTGGCGGCGATTCACGGTTTCTGTCTGGGCGGCGGTTGCGAGTTATCCCTGGCCTGCCGCTATCGCGTGGCCGATGAGGCTCCTTCCACTAAGATCGGTTTGCCCGAGGTCAAGCTAGGCATTCATCCTGGTTTTGGCGGAACCGTGCGTCTGCCGCCCTTGGTCGGCGGATTGGCGGCCATGGATATGATGTTGACCGGCAGAAACATCAACGCCTACTCGGCGCGCAAGATGGGCTTGGTGGATGTCATTGTGCCCCTGCGTCACCTGAGTACGGCCGCGCGCGATGTGGTGCTGCATCCACCCAAACGGCGCAAGCTTAAAGGTATGGCCAAATACAGTAATGGCGCGTTTTTGCGACCTATCCTTGCGCGTGTCATGCGTAAACAAGTTGCGCAAAAGGCCGCCCGTGAGCACTATCCGGCGCCTTACGCCATGATCGATCTTTGGGCGCGTGGCGGCAGTACGCGCAAGATGTTGACCAAAGAGGCGCAGTCTGTTGCCCGTTTGGCCATCAGTGACTCGGCGCGTAATCTTGTGCGGGTCTTTTTTCTGCAAGAGGGGTTGAAGAAACAGGGCGACAAAAAATTGTTCGAACCTAAGCACGTGCATGTTATCGGCGGTGGCGTCATGGGAGGTGATATCGCTGCCTGGTGCGCCTTGCGCGGGTTGACGGTGACAATACAGGATCGCAATAACGAGGTATTGGGGCGCGTTATAAAACGTGCCGCGGGCCTGTTTGAAAAACGTCTGAAGAAACAGCCGCGCGAGGTACAGGCGGCCTTAGACAGGTTGATCCCTGATCGTGAAGGTAAAGGCGTACCCCATGCCGATGTGATTATCGAGGCCATCTTTGAAAACACAGAGGCCAAGCAATCCTTGTATCGCGAGATAGAACCGCGTATGAAGGCCGATGCCATCCTGGCCACCAATACTTCGTCCATCCCACTGGAGGAGCTGAGCACCTGTTTGAAGGAACCGGATCGTTTGGTCGGTCTGCATTTTTTCAATCCGGTGGCGATGATGCCTCTGGTGGAGATTGTCGTGGGTAAAAATACCCGGTCGGAGATCGTGCAAAAGGCCTCCGCATTTGCCCGTCATATCGATCGTCTGCCCTTGCCCGTGAAGAGCTCTCCGGGATTTCTGGTCAATCGCATTTTGATGCCTTATCTGCTGGAGGCGGTGGTTCTGGTGGAGGAAGGGGTGAAGCCCACCCTGATCGACCAGGCGGCACTGGACTTCGGTATGCCCATGGGGCCGATCATGCTGGCCGATACCGTTGGTCTCGATATTTGTTTGTCAGTCGCGGAAAACCTGGGCAAGCATTACGGCGCGCCAGTGCCCCAGAGTCTGCGTGACATGGTGGCCGCTGGCAAACTGGGCAAGAAAAGCGGCGTTGGTTTTTACAATCACAAGGCGGGCAAGGCACCTAAGCCCATTCCCTGCGGCGGTAAAAAGGCGCCTAAACAGGTTATTGATCGACTGATGTTGCGTTTTCTCAACGAAGCCGTGGCCTGTCTGCGTGACAGTGTCGTGGCAGACGCGGATTTACTGGACGGTGGCGTTATCTTTGGAACCGGCTTTGCGCCATTCCGCGGAGGGCCTGTTAACTACATACGTGAGACAGGCGTCGATACCTTGAATAAACGCCTGAATGAATTGCAGGGTGATCTTGGGCCGCGTTTTTCACCGGATACCGGTTGGGGTAAGTTGGCCGGTACATGAGGAGTATCGTTATGGCAGCAGAGCTTGATTTGATAAAACCGGAAGAGGCACATACGCTGGCAGGTTTGTTTGTCGAGCGCTGTCGGCGTAGCGGCAATGCCTTGGCGTATCGCCAATACGATGAGAATAGCCAGAGCTGGCGTGATTATACCTGGAACCAGACTCTGGCCGATCTGGCCCGATGGCAAACAGCGCTGGCCAGACAAGGCTTTGAACACGGTGATCGCGTGGCCCTGATGTTGCGCAACTGCCGTGAATGGGTGTTGTTTGATCTGGCGGCCTTGAGCCTGGGACTTGTGGTTGTTCCCTTGTATACCAATGATCACGTGGAGAATATTGCCTATATCCTCAACGATTCGGCTGTGCGTCTGTTGTTGATCGAGGGCGATGAGCAGTGGCAGGCTTTGCAGGCGGTTAAACCGGACCTCAAAGGCCTGGACGCCATTGTCACGGTTGCACCGGTATTGGAGACCACCGAAGATGACCGTGTCCATTCGCTCTATACTTGGTTGCCTGAGGAGGACTGTAAACTTCAACCACCCAAAGGCGCGCCTGAGGAGCTGGCGTCCATTGTTTATACCTCAGGTACGACCGGTAAGCCTAAAGGGGTGATGCTCAGTCACCACAATATGTTGCTCAATGCCTATCTGGGTGTACAGTCCTTGCCGATTTATCCCAGTGATTTGTTTCTCTCCTTTCTACCCTTGTCTCACACCCTGGAACGAACAGTCGGCTATTACCTGCCCATGTTGTGCGGATCCTCCGTAGCCTATGCCCGATCCATACCTCAGTTAGGTGAGGATCTGCTGACGGTCAAACCGACAGTCATTATTTCCGTTCCGCGCATATTCGAGCGGGTGTTTAATCGGGTCAAGGAGCAACTGGAACAGAAACCTGCCTTTGCCCGTAAGTTGTTTGAGGCGGCGGTGAAGGTAGGCTGGGATCAGTTTTTGTACAGCCAGGGGCGTGGGCCTAAGAAAGGCAGTTTTCTCCTTTGGCCCGTTCTCAATGCCCTGGTTGCCGGAAAGATTATGGCAAAGCTGGGCGGTCGTATTCGCGTAGCCATTGCCGGTGGTGCCCCTCTGTCGCCGGCAATTGCCCAAACCTTTATCGGTCTCGGTTTGCCTTTGTTTCAGGGTTATGGTTTAACCGAGACCAGTCCGGTTATCGCCGTCAATCAACGTGATGACAATGTACCGGAAAGCGTCGGTTCTGCGCTGCGCGATGTGGAAGTAAAGCTGGGGCCCGGCGATGAATTGTTGACCCGTTCCAGTTGTATCATGCTCGGCTATTGGAATAATCCGGCTGCGACCAGCGCCATGATAGACAACGACGGCTGGCTGCATACGGGCGATTGTGCGCGTATCGAGAACGGTCATATCTTCATTACCGGCCGTATTAAAGAGATTATCGTCATGTCCAACGGTGAGAAGGTCCCTCCGGAAGATATGCAGATTGCCATCAATATGGATGCGCTCTTCGAGCAAAGTATCGTAATCGGTGAAGGCAAACCCTATATCACCGCAATTGTGGTCCTCAATCCTGACAAGTGGAAAATTCTGGCGTCCAAGCTGGGGCTGGATGCTTCCGATCCGGCCAGTCTGAAACATCATCAGGTGCTGGAAATGTTGCTCAAGCACATTGACAGGCAGACACGCAGTTTTCCCGGCTATGCCCAGGTGCGCCAGGTGGCGGCCGTATTGGAGCCCTGGACTGTCGAAAACCACTTATTGACACCCTCGTTGAAATTGCGCCGTGCCCAGATTCTTGCACATCACGCTGAGTTGGTGGAAAGGCTTTATAAAGGGCATTGATCATGGCTAATAGTCCAACAGGCGCTACTCTGCCCGAGTGGCAACCGACGACTCGTGTGGTTCCCATGCCGGCTGATACCAATGCCTCCGGAGATATCTTTGGTGGCTGGATCATGGCGCAGGTGGACATCGCCGGCGCCGTGGAGGCAATGCGCCGGGCTGGTGGTCGAGTGGTGACTGTGGCGGTTAATGAGTTTCAGTTTCATCAGCCGGTATTCGTCGGTGATTTGATCAGTTGCTATGCAAAGGTCGTTAAGGTGGGCAGGACTTCATTAACTGTGTTTGTTGAAGTCTATGCCGAGCGCAGTCGTATGCAGCATGAATGTATCAAGGTGACCGAGGCCACCCTGACCTATGTGGCCGTTGATGAAAAGCGCGTGCCGCGCGAAGTCCCGTCGGTGTAGAAACCGCGTTCGGGGCGTAGGAAGGTGGTGAAGAAAATCATGATCAGATTTTTGAAGATAGGCATAAGGTATAGCTGGCTGGTGGTGTTGCCTTTTGTCTTAACTGCCTGTGGTAAGAAAGAGGGTGAGTCGGCGCCATCGACGTTGTCTGAGCCGGCGCCATCGGCTTCACAGGAGGTTTTGTCCGTCGATGTGAACAAGCCGCTGGATCATGGTTTTGTGATGTCACCCTTGTGGAAATATCCTGCCGGCTCCCATCCGGAAATCTCGCTGATGTTCGAGGACAATGGTCGCCTGATGTTCAAGAACGGATTCGAGTTTTACAATCCGTCGCGTTGGCAGCTCAAGGACAATCAGTTGATTCTGACCATCCCCAAGATTGACGATGTGTCACTGACGGTTGCCGAGGAGAAAATCGAGGCGGGTGAGGTGCTGCGTGTTGATCGGATCAAGAAACAGATTGTCTATCAGGTTGACTATATGACCGATCGTATCGATTTTCTCGGCTACTATTTTTTCAAAATAACGCCTGGCAACGAGGAGCCCTGGTATAACTGATCTGCTATTGCTGTGTGGCGATCAAAGTTGTGTGCTGAGTATCTTTAATGTGCAGCGCTTCTTCAATGCTTCATCATCCGTCTCCATCTGACACTGTTGCCACCACTCTTTCGCGATAGCCTCTTCGCCCAGCTGATTTTCTATGTCGCCCATGCGTTCCAGCATATAGGTTGGGCGGTCGCCCCAGTGTTTGATGGTTGAGCGGTAGATGGCCTGGGCCATGTCCAGCATGCCTTCAGTGAAGAAGTGGGCGGCAACATCCTCAACAAATTTGCGACACTGCCGGTTTTCATCAGAGGGCGAGGCATCTTTTAGCAGACGTACGACCTTGTTGAAACCGTGTTTGTCCAGGCGATAACGATAAAGGTCGGCATATCTGCAATAGAGGTATCTGTAACCGGGTGTTTTGGCCTCGACCTGGTCATAGCTCTGTTCGGCCAGGTCAAAATACTGGATGACCTCGGGGGTGGCCAGAACCTGTTCCGGTGTCGGGCGGGGCTCTGTGTTTTGTGAGACTATGCGCACGGCATCCACTGCCTGGATAAAATAAAGCATGCCCAACAGATAGGGCTTGTCTATGGAGTCGGTTGTAATCGCATCCAATTGGCCGATAATCTCATCACGTTGATTGAAGTCGTAGTTGCGGGCGTTGTCGACGGCGTCGCGATATTTATGCCAATCGATCTCGGCGGCAGGAAGGGTTAAGCTGGTGCTGAGCAGGATAGCGCCGAACAAAAAACGGAAAACTGACATGGACAGACTCACAACCGAACGGGGCTGGTGAGTCTACCATTTTTCCTGGTCGGGACCTATAAGTGATCGGTTATACGATGGGCGCGCAGGCCCCAGGCGAACAGGGAGAAAAGTTTTGCATTGGTACGGCGCAGTCGGCCGATGGCCGTATAAAGCATCTCCTTGAGCAGTTTATAGCCGGTCTGAGGGTGCTCATCCAGATAGTGCAGGAAATGGTCACCGCGGATGACTGCCAGTTCACATGGACTGACGGCGACGACACTGGCTGAACGGGGGTTGTCGTCGAAAATGGCGAATTCGCCGAAGACCTCACCCCGGCTCAACTCGCAGAAACCGGGCTTGATGTGGCTGTTCTGATCGATCATGACGTTGCCCACCACACGCACGATGCCATCCAGGATGATGAAGAAATTATTGCTTTGATCACCCTCTTCGATGATGGTCTGGCCCTCGACATAACGCTTGCGGTACCAGTAGTCCCCTTCGCGAAACTCCGGTAAATCCAACAGGTTAAGAAAGAGTTGGGTCTCTTTTTGCATTCAAACCTTGCTCCGATAGTGGTTATTTGGCCTAAACTGGCGGTTGGCACAGGTTTATATCGGTGCGTTAGGGCTACTTCCTTAGTCCCCAGGCGGACTTATGTCCCCCCCTATGGTAAAGTGCCCCACTTCGATTGCCCGATAACAACGAAAAGCATGCTATGGCCCAGTGGAGAGACCGGCTAACCGGATTTGCAAACCGAATCGATTCCGTCAGTGAATGGAGCGGGCGCGCCGTCGCCTGGCTGGTGCTATTCATGGTGCTACTGGTCTGTTACGACGTGGTCATGCGCTATTTTTTCCAGCAAGGTTCCGTAGCCCTGCAGGAGCTGGAGTGGCATATCTTCTCCCTGCTGTTTTTACTCGGCGCAGCCTACACCCTTAAACACGATGACCACGTACGGGTGGACGTGATTTACCACAGCCGCTGGATGAACGACCGCCAGCGCGCCTGGGTCGATGTACTGGGTGGCCTTTTGTTTCTGCTTCCCTTTTGCCTGTTGATCATCATCAGCTCTTATCCCTTTGTCTCCAATGCTTACCTGTTCAATGAGACCTCACCCGATCCCGGTGGTCTGCCCTATCGCTTCCTGCTTAAGGCGGGCATACCTTTTGGTTTTCTGATGATTCTGGTGCAGGGGCTGGCCAATGTGGCGCGCGGCATCCTGTTTCTAAGCCATGGACGCACCAGGGGAGATGCATAATGGAGGCGCTGGCCATTGTCATGCTGGTGGCGCTGGTGGCCCTGCTCATGCTGGGTTACCCGGTTGCCTTTACTTTGGGTGGCGTGGCCCTGGTGTTCGGCGCCATCGGCCTGGGTCTGGATTTCTTCTCCCTATTGCCCCTGCGCATCTGGGGGGTGATGACCAATTTCACCCTGCTGGCAGTGCCCTTGTTTGTCTTCATGGGGGTGTTGCTGGAGAAATCGGGGATAGCGGAAGATCTGCTCGACACCCTGGGACAACTTTTCGGTCGCCTGCACGGCGGCATGGCCATCGCCATCATTGTAGTTGGCGCCCTGCTGGCAGCCACCACCGGCGTGGTCGGGGCGACGGTAGTGACCATGGGCATTATCGCCCTGCCGGTCATGCTCAAGCGCGGTTACCAGCCGGAACTGGCTACCGGCACTATCGCCGCCGCCGGAACCCTGGGGCAGATTATTCCGCCTTCCATCATTTTGGTCCTGCTTGGCGATGTCATCGGTGTGCCGGTAGGGAGACTGTTCATGGCGGCGGTCACCCCCGGGGCCTTACTGGTACTGCTGTTTATTTTATACGTGGTGATCAAGGGATATTTACATCCGCAACATGCACCGGCCGCCACCGATGGCGCGCCGGTAAGCGGTTTGTGGCTGCGGGTGTTAAAAAGTCTGGTACCGCCTTTGCTGTTGGTGTTTGCCGTGCTTGGTTCGATCTTTTTCGGCGTCGCCTCACCTACCGAATCGGCGGCTGTGGGTGCCCTGGGTGCCTTGTTGCTGGCGGCGATCAATAAGCGCCTTAACAGCGACAGTCTGAACGACGCCATGCGCCAGACCACGCGCCTTACCAGCATGGTCTTTATCATTCTGATTGGCGCCACCGCCTTTGGTCTGGTGTTCCGTGGCCTGGGTGGGGATACCCTGGTACACGAGGTGATGACCAGCCTGCCCGGCGGTGTCTGGGGCTTTTTACTGGTCAGTATGCTTTTGCTGTTTGTGCTGGGCTTCTTTCTCGATTTTCTCGAGATCTGCTTTATCGTCGTGCCGATTCTGGCGCCCATCGCTGTCCACTTTCAGGTCGATCTGCTCTGGTTTGCGGTAATGATTGCCGTCAATCTGCAGACCTCGTTCCTGACACCGCCCTTTGGTTTCTCGCTGTTCTACCTCAAGGCGGCGGCACCGCCGTCAATTCACATCGGCCAGATTTACCGCGGTGTCATTCCTTTTATTAGCATCCAAATGGTGACTTTGTTACTGCTGGCGCTGTTTCCCCAGATTACCCTGTGGCTGCCCGATCTGATGGATAGACTGAGCGGGCTGGGCTAAGGCCGGGTCTTCTCTTCCAGGTCGGCGAGAAAGGCCAGGGCGTGTTCGCGACTGTCGCCGCACATCTCCGGTTCGGCGCGCAGGTTATTACATACTGCCGGGCGGCCGCTCTGGCCATACAGGGCGCACAAATAATCCGCCGTCAGGTGCAGGCAGCGTTGGCCCGCAGGTTTACCGTTAGGAGCGCCGGGCATGGGCGAATTGATGGAGGCGGCGATGCAGCAGGCACCGCAACCGGGTCTGCATTGCATGGCATTGCTCCTGATCGAGGGAGCCGGGAGTGTATAGGCTCAGGCCTCGACAGGCAAACGGATGGGCAACTCAGCTAACCTGGCAGGCTAGTCCGGGCTCTGTTATAAAGCCCCCTTTTCCCGATAGTTCACAGAGGCGAGCATGTTCCCCGATTTCACCACGGCACAACTGGTGGCCACCGGCCTGATCTTTGTCTGGACCGGTTTTGTGCGCGCCGGCCTGGGCTTTGGTGGCGCCGCGCTCGGTTTGCCCCTGTTGCTGTTCGTGCACAACGATCCGGTTTTCTGGTTACCCATGATCGGCGCCCACCTGTTGTTCTTCTCCGCTCTGACCCTGTTCAACCGCCTGAAGAATGTCAGTTGGGATTATCTGGGGCGTTCCTCACTGATGATTGTACCGGCAGCCATCGCCGGCGTATTCGGTCTGCTCAATCTGCCCACCCAATGGTTGCTGGTGTTTATCTACTCCGTGACCCTGGCCTATGGTTTTATGTGGCTGTTCAGTCTTGAGATCCGCAGCCAGACGCCGTGGGTCGATCGTTTTCTATTGTTAGTGGGTGGTTACATTGCGGGTACGACCTTGTCGGGCGCGCCGTTAATCGTAGCTGTCTACATGCATAACGTCCCGCGCGAGCGCTTGCGTAACACCTTGTTCGTTCTCTGGTTCACCCTGGTGAGTATCAAGATGAGCACCTTCGCGCTGCTGGGTGTGGATTTGCGCTTGTTGAGCGCATTGGCGTTGCTGCCTATCGCCGCCATCGGTCATGTGCTGGGGCTCAAGGCACATGATGCCATGCTGCGCCAGGACCGCTTGTTCAAGCGCGTGCTGGGTGCGGGCCTGCTGGCGGTCAGCGTGCTTGGCATTAT
>DKAX01000252.1 GCA_002450975.1 Proteobacteria bacterium UBA6915 | reverse complement strand
CCTACCATGGTCAGATAGTGCATGGCCCGCTCGTGACGCTCTGCCTGCGCTCTCCCCTGCAACACCATCACCAATTCGACATTCTCCAACGCACTCAGCACCGGTACAAGATTGTAGGCCTGAAAGATAAAACCAATCTGCATAAGACGGAAATGCGATAACTCAGACTCCTGCATTTCCCCAAGAGTAAAACCATTTAGCCTTACCTGACCACTGCTGGCACTATCAAGACCGCCGATGATATTTAACAAAGTCGTCTTACCAGACCCCGAAGGACCTACCAACGCCGCAAACTCACCTTCGTCCAGTCGGAGATCGATACCACTCAAGGCATTCACCTGAAATTCACCTTGCTGGTAGGTTTTGGTGACGCTCTCTACGCTCAACAAACTCATGACTTCTCCCACCTCAGGTTCGCAGCGCCTCCACCGGCGCGACTCGAATAGCCTTGATCGCCGGATAGATGCCTGTGGCCAGGGTTGTTAAAAAAACGATCACAGTCAACTGATAGATCCGTGCAGCCGACAATTCAGAATGTATTATCGGGTCCATAAAGGTTCCGCCGAACGTTGTCCCCTCGGGAACAAGAGCAGAAATATCGATACCATAATGAGCCATATATAGGTGGATACTGCCGCCAATAACCCAACCTGCCGCCACCGCCAGCAACGATAAAAAAAATGTTTCCGTCAAAACCATCAACAACAGGTAAGAACGATTCAAACCCAACGCCCGCAAGAGACCAAATTCACGTGTACGTTCCAATACGCTCATCAATACTGTATTCACAATACCAAACACCACGACAATCAATATCAACAACAAGAACACATAGTTGCCCGCATCGTCGATAACGATATATTGGACCAGCTCGGGCATCATCTCCCGCCAATCCATGACCACTGTATCCGGCTGATGTAGTGCCGGTTTGATTCGATCATACCACTGCTCCAATGTATCACTATCGTCAAGAAAGACGGCAATCCGAGTAACCGGCAACTGTTCGGCAACGCCACCCTCGGCCAACAAAAACTCCTGTGCCAATTGCAGATCGGCCAACGCCAGGTAGCTGTCCAACTCGTCAATACCAGACTTAAAGATCGCCCTTACCCGCGCCAGATGAGCGACTGAATCACCGCCGCGCTTTCCGGACATAATGACAATCTTACTACCGATCCTGGCCTTGAGTTTACGCGCCATTCCGGCGCCGATAATGAGTCCGCGCCGATCGCCAGCGACCGGCCACTCCCCTTCAACCACCTTATCCAACAGCATATCCCTGCGCGGATCTTGCGCCACCTCTATCCCCTCCAAACCAGCACCTATGGAATTATTCGCTGTACTGACCAATACCTGCAGTGACACTCGCGGCGCGACCCGGCCGGCAATCTGAAGGCCATCCAGCACTTGCGTTATCGCCCTGCCATTGCTCAGAAAACGATAATTCGCGGGCGACGAAAAGTAATCCCGCGGCTGGATGGTTATATGCCCGTCACCCATAGCGATAGCATTGCGGATCATGGAATTGTGTCCACTGTCCCCCAGGCCGATGGCAAACACCGCCAGACCGAAACCCAATGCAATGGAACTTAAGGTGATTATGGTACGTCGGCGGTGACGCCAGAGATTACGCCATCCAAGCAATAGAAGAGTCGTATAGGCCATGCGCGAAGCCATCCGCATCATTGCAGCACCTGAGCGGGCTGCAAGCGCACCGTCTGCCAGGATGGCACCAAGGCGGCCAGCATGGCCACAACCACCATAAAGACAACGCCGACAAAGACATTTGCCGGATCAAAATAGCCTTTCATAACAGGCTCAAAAATAATGCCACCGTAGTCAAAACCGTCGGGCAGCGCACCGCTGTAATCGATCCCGTATTTTTCGAAATAGAGGCTACTGATAATACCCAGAATGCTACCGACAATCGCCGCAACAAGAGACAGCAATAACGACTCGAGCAGGACCATTATCAACAACCAATACCTACCCATCCCCACACACAACAGGACACCGAATTCATGTCGCCGTTCATAGACCGACATCATCACCGTGTTAAACATACCAAACGATGCCAACGCAAATAATATCAAGCCCATCACATAGATAATCGCTTTACTCATNNCTCATCCAGAAAGGATTTAACGATTTGTTTGCTCTCGTCCAAATGATCTATATCATCAGACGCTATCACCAGTTCGTGCACACCGTTCTCGATAAACATCAGACGCCGAAAGGCATCGATAGAAAGCAGAACACCACTGCGGTCAAAATTCGGCTCAATGGGTTTTAATATGCCAGTCACCAGATACAGCCCATTACCTATGCTACCGTCAGCCGCCTGGGTCATCAGGACCAACTCCTCACCGATTGCAACGCCCATATTCCGAGCCAACTGGGCGCCGATAACCACCTTGTCCAGCTGTCTACCCTGATGATCAACGCCTCTCGAAAGGTCCACGCCACCTTGACGTACATGATCAAACAAAGAAGTCACCTTGGACTCCTTGTGAATATCAACACCCTTTAGCATGACACCGGCAGAGCTGTCACCGGCGCTGGCAAGACCCGCCGCATAGAGCCGGGGAGCTATCTTTATCCCTTTGACCTGCTGTTCGAGGTGCCCCGCAAGATCATCCGGCAGCAAGGCGTAGAGGTCCTGATCCTGAATAAAGGCCTGGCGATGAACCTGCATATGACCCAGGGAAATTTGCGTTGCAAAATCGACCATTTGCCGAAGCATTCCCTCGACCACGGTCGCATACAGAATCATCAGCCCCAGCCCTCCACCCAAAGCGGAAACCGTAAGCACGCTTCGAATCGGATTACGCCAAAGATTGCGCCAGGCAATAAAGAACAACAAAAGCAATCTTGCTCCCAGCGTTTTCGACATTGGCCGGACTTTGTCCATCGTCAAATCTATTGTCCTTTCTGCAAACGTTGCAGGGAAAACAGCTGGTCACTGATCTCCACATCGAAGTCAATTTTTTGATACTCCACTACTGTAGATTCGTCAGGTTTATCAGAGGGCGTCAGGGTCATTCGCATGGGAACATAACGGTCACCACGCTGACTCACCTGATCAAAGACCATGGTGCGCACCAGCACACCCTCCTCATCGAAATAGCTGGCGCGCAAGGGGAGCAGGCGCTTCTGTTCCAACTCCATAACCACCCTACCCCAAACTACCGGCGCATCCGGTCGTGGCGTAGCACTTACTTCGTATATGGCACGCCCATCCCGCTCACCACTGAATGTCAGCGAGTTCTGATAGTCGTCCTCATAAGTATTTTCCTGCACGAGATCATCATTGGTGAAATGACTACCCATCCAGGAACCCGACATCATACTGGCGGGTACTTTAGTCACGCGGTTGATCTTGGGCAGATAGTTCCAGATGTTATCCTCAACCTTCAGGGTGGCAATGCCACTATCCTTCTTCGGTGCCCGAATGACTACCAGAGACCGCTCGCTACCCTTAGACCAAGACTCCATTTCCATCGTTCGCGTATAGCGGCGGGTCTTTACGGTCATTGACATAACGGCATGGGCGGAATCGCTGCGCCATAATTTATCCACGTGCCTCATGATAGCGTCGACGTCGTCTTTAACATTACCCGCAGAGACAGGAAAGACACACCCCAGACAGGACAAAAAAACCCAAGCTCCAAATCGACGCTGTATTAAATTTCTGATCAAATTAGTTTTCATAAAATTAAGTTTAACAAATTCAGATAAAAGTAAATGTAGTCAAGGAGATAAATATTGCCCGGTGCAGGAACAAAAAATCTGGGGAAATGCTGCGCCCCTCCTGTTCGCCCGCTCGGGGCAACTTTCTTCGTGAACCCGTACACATTTATCTAAAGGAAACCCCATATTTGACGACAATACAAAAGCAAAGGATATAAGGTTGTAAATATGAGGCCATGCTTGGCCATGTCACTGATATCAAACCCAGGGCTATAGGATTGAACATGACACAGAATGACGTCGCCAACACCATGACCATTGAGCTTGTTGCCCGAGATACCGGTCATAGCATCGAACTCTGTGGTAGCAGCAACAGCCTTGTCGCCTTCGCAGACAGCCTGACCAATCTGGAAAAGCTCAAGAGCATCTGTTTCCACCTCAGAGGCAACAAAGAAAAAAATAACCAGCCTCAACTAAAACAGATCCAACTGGAATATCGCAATCGCTCCAGGGTCAAATCATCTGTCTACAACGAAACCCTAGTTATTATTGGCTCACAACAGTTTCTCAACATGATGGCAGACAACATCCGCTTCCTGGCCAAGAATGTCGATAAGAGCCCCTCTATTACCAATAACATGAAGATCGAATTCTATCCAGGACACATTTATCTGGATTCAGGCTCTGCCCCGGTTCAAATCACCTGTCGGCCCCTAGAAGCCGCTGCCTGAACATCTAGCTGGAGTTATTCTAAAAAGTAACTATTTCTTTTATATAAGAAAATCTGACGATATACTTACCCGATAACATTACTCAGGTCGGGGACTTCATGCAGTTAACCTTATATACAGACTACTCATTGCGCGTCCTGATCTATCTCAGCATGCGCCATGGCGAAATAGTCACCATCAATGAAGTCACCGACTTTTACAAAATATCACGCAACCATCTCGTCAAAGTTGTCCACAACTTAGCCAATAAAAACTTTATTGTTACCTTGCGCGGCAAACATGGCGGTATGCAATTGGCACGAGACCCGGACTCAATCACGATAGCCGAGGTCGTGAGGCAAACAGAGCCCAATTTTCACCTGGTCGAATGCTTTGACTATGCCAACAATAAATGTGTCATCACGCCGGTTTGCGCCCTCAAGGGGGTGCTCGATCAGGCGCGTAAGAACTTTATTGATTTACTCGACCAATATACCCTGGCCCAAGCCATTATTGACCCTAGACTGATCCCCGACATACTAGCCTCCCAAAAGTGACAGATTTATAAAAATCAAAGAGATAACCTCGCCTACGCGACCATTCAGTGCAAATTGCTTAAGCACCTATCGGGACTGAGAGAAATTCAGGTATAATTCGCCGTTTGGGAAAAAACTGGATAACCATCCTGGGCACTGTCATCCCACAAATTTCAGCTCAGCGGGCACATCGCCTCGCTGCTGCGAAAAAGGCATTAATATCTAATAGTTAAGGAGCTTTCCATGTCGTTAAAACATCCGATTATCGCCGTAACCGGGTCTTCCGGTGCGGGTACGACAACGGTCAAAAACGCCTTCGAACACATCTTCCGTCGCGAAGGCATCAATCCCGCCGTCGTTGAAGGTGACAGTTTCCATCGCTATGACCGCGCCGAAATGAAAGCCGAACTGGCCAAGGCCCACAACGAAGGCCGTAACCTGAGCCACTTCGGCCCCGAAGGCAATGTCTTCGAGAAAATCAGCGAGCTGTTCCACAACTACAGCGAATCGGGCACCGGCAAAAAGCGTTACTACCTGCACAATGCCGAAGAAGCAGCCCCATACAAGCAAGATCCCGGCACTTTCACCCCATGGCAGGACATTCCCCAGGGCACCGATCTGCTGTTTTATGAAGGCTTGCACGGTGGCGTTGTAACCCCGGAAGCCAATGTCGCCCAATGGGTCGACCTGCTGATCGGCGTAGTACCCATAGTCAATCTGGAGTGGATTCAGAAGATTCACCGAGATACCGCCCAGCGCGGCTATTCTGCCGAAGCGGTAACCGACACCATTCTGCGCCGTATGCACGATTACGTGCACTACATCACGCCGCAGTTCTCGCGCTCACACATCAATTTCCAGCGCGTACCGACTGTCGATACCTCTAATCCGTTTATTGCCCGCGACATACCGACGCCGGATGAAAGTTTTATTGTCATTCGCTTCCGCGAGCCCAGGAAGCACGACTTCCCTTATTATCTGAATATGATCACAGACTCCTTCATGTCTCGCCCCAACACCTTGGTCGTACCCGGTGGCAAGATGGGCTTCGCCATGGAGCTGATTCTGACTCCCATTATTCACGACATGATGGAAAAGAAGCGTCAGTCCTGACAACTAGGCCTGCAATAACAAAAAAGCCCGACAATGTCGGGCTTTTTTGTTGGGAAATTCCAGAATTTGGTGCCGGCAAGAGGAATCGAA
>DKAX01000257.1 GCA_002450975.1 Proteobacteria bacterium UBA6915 | reverse complement strand
GCGCTGTTGCTTGAAATTCAGTTTACGGTTGGAGAGGGGATACTCCAGATATTCCAGTGCGAGAATCCAGCCGGTGAACAGAAACCAGGTCAGCGGCGCAAATATATTGATCCCCGGAATCCAGAATAAAATTAAGAATGGGATAGTCCAGGCCAGGTTGTAGATCAGCTTGCGCACCGCATCGCTGAAGGCCTGACGCGCCTCGTTCAGCATGGCAGCAAAGCTCAATGCCTCCTCATCCCGTTCACCTGTCAGGTGTTGTACCACTGCCTCCGCCAGCAGGCCATTAAACGGCGCCGCCACCAGATTGGCCACCAGCGAGAAGGTGTAGAAGATAATCATTACCGCGGCCAGCGCGAAGAAGATCCAGAACAACCACGCCACCCAGGATAACCAGTCGGGCAGATCGGGCAACAGTCTGTCGATCAGATTGCCGAACTGACTGATGCTTAGCCACAACAGCAGCGAGAAGATCACGATATTGATCAACAGGGGCAGGAATACATAACCACGCACCCCTTTGCGCCAGATCAGGCGAAATCCCAGGGGAAGATAGTTGGCGCCGATGATGGGCTGGGTGATGAGATTCATGCGACACCTTTGGTTGGAAATAGAGCGGATCGTTTGGCTATGAAGGTTCAGTGTAATCAATCGGCAAAGAAAAGGCCAAGCCGTAAATCACTGTTCGGTGTGTGGGGCGGCGGACCTTGCTGGTCTGTTGGACATGACAAAAGAGACAACGATATGACTTTTGAAGTCTTGAGTTGTTGGCGAGGGTGATCAACCCCGTATCAACTTCAGAGTTTGAGCAGGCCAAGGCAACCTGGACGGATCTATTCAACTTAATAATAAATTAATGTTTTTATGATGTTGATTTTAAAAGCGATTTAATCTTCTCTTAATTAAATAATTCGATTTCCTAAGATAAAGTCGACTCGGGCCAGATTAGTAGAACGGGTCTCAATAGGTAGAGGAGGTCTTATCTGCTTCTGTCCAAAATGGCCGCACTTGTTTTTGAGGGGTGAGGACAAAAACCAAAAATAATAGGAGAAACAAAATGCATAGGTTAAAAAAATTGGGGACAGTGCTAACCACAGCACTTCCGGTCGCGTTAATCAGTGCCAATGCCGCGTACGCGGTGATCGTCACACCGGCTGACGCCCGCCTGGTAGGATTGGACTCTCTGCGTACCGTCGCCGTACCTGAACCGACCAATCTGGCTAACTACATCAGTAACCGCACGGCGGCGATCCAGTTGGGCAAGGCATTGTTCTGGGATCAACAGGTGGGTAGTGATGGTCAGGCCTGCGCCAGTTGTCACTTTCACGCCGGTGCCGACAATCGGGTGAAGAATCAGTTGAGTCCAGGTTTGAATCGGGTGATCGATCCCACCCGCGCAGGCGCGGCGGATACCACCTTTGGTGATGCCACCGGTGTGACTGCTTCCGGAGCACTGGCTGCGCCCAACTATACGTTGAATAGCGGTGATTTTCCCTTCCACCAGTTATCCAATATCTTTGATCGCAACTCGACGGTGACGTTTGACAGCAATGATGTGACCTCGTCACAAGGCACCTTTGGCGGTCGTTTTGTCGGATTGTCCGGTGGTGCTGACGATGTCTGTGCCTCACCCGACGGTGCGGTGTTCAACACCGGCGGTGTACCGCTGCGCAAGGTCGAGCCTCGCAATACGCCGACGGTGATCAATGCGGTCTTCACCCATCGTAATTTCTGGGATGGTCGCGCCAACAACATCTTCAACGGTCTCAATCCGCTGGGTAAACGCGGCAATCTGCCCACCAACCTGGATGTCAATCCGGGTATCCTGGTGAACGGCAATGCCGGTGTGAGCACCGTGGCCATTGAAATCGACAACGCCAGTCTGGCCTCACAAGCGGTCGGTCCGCCATTGTCCGATTTCGAAATGAGCTGCGCCGGTCGCGTGTTTGCCGATCTGGGTCAGAAGCTGTTACCCATGCGTGCCCTGGCATCGCAGGATGTCCATCGCAGCGACAGCAGTCTGCGTACCCTGCGCGTTCGCCGTGGCCAGGGTTTGAATCTCACCTATCGTGAAATGATCCAGGCGGCTTTCCAGCCGCAATACTGGAATGCACCGGATGCCCTGCGTTTCGATGCCTTCGGGGAACCACTGCCTACCGGTACCGCCGGCGGGTACAGCCAGATGGAGGTGAACTTCTCGCTGTTCTGGGGATTGGCGATCCAGATGTACGAGGCCACCCTGGTATCCGACAGCACACCCTTTGACCGTTGGATGGAAGGGCGCCGCACACGCGGTTTTGGTGCACAGGAACTGGCGGGTCTGAATGTATTCGTCGATTCACAATGCCACGTGTGCCATGCTGGCCCTGAATTTACTTCCGCCACTCTGCGTCCGATTCCTGAACCCGGTGTGCCGCTGCCGGTGGCCGGCGCCATCGAACGCATGCCGATGATTGACCAACCCGGCCTGCCGATTATCGATCCAGCAACCGGACTGGCATTACCGGTTGATCCCGCACTGGCCGCGTTGTACGACGTCGGTTTCTACAACATCGGAGTAGTTCCCACAGCAGAAGACATGGGTGTAGGTGCTGAGTTGGCGGGATTCCCGCTGTCATTCGCACGTCAACTAGCGACGGGGCGCATCATCGACGTGATCAACTTCGATCCCAACCAGTTCATAGCCCCCGGCCCGATCCAGATCGGTGAGCGCGTGGATGTGGACGGCGCCTTCAAGACACCGTCACTGCGCAACATCGAGCTGACCGGTCCATACTTCCACACCGGTGGTTATGCATCGCTGGCCTCCGTGGTGGAATTCTATAACCGCGGTGGTAATCGTCGCGACGTAGCCTGCGACGGCGTGGGTCGGATCGAGCAGGTCGATGCCAATGGCAACGTCACCTTTATCGGTGACACCTCCGGCTTTGACGGTGTCTGTACCAATATTCCGCCCGATATCATTCCCCTGGGATTGACGCAGGCCAACATCGACGACCTGGTAGTCTTCCTGCGCGCCTTGACCGATCGGCGCGTTAGCAGAAACCAGGCACCGTTCGATCACCCGTCACTGACCATTACCAATGGCCACACCGGTGACACCGCCGCAGTAGTTGTCAACCCCGCAACCGGCGTCGCGGTAGACGATACCATCGTTCTGCCCGCCACCGGCGGCGAGAATGGCAGCGCCCCGATACCGTCCTTCCTCGGCTTGTAAGCGCGAAGAGGTAAACGGTAGTCAGACCAAAGGCCATGGCGTGCAGACGTCATGGCCTTTCTTTAAGTTGAGAGTGTTGAGATCAGTTTTGTCCTTTTTGCCGAAACCCGCACAAGTGGATGATGCGACCTTAAAATGGGATCATCGCCTGCATGGAGACATACACACCTTCGCCAACTTGTTGTTTGATGCTCTGACGGTAGAGTTCACGTCCGGAAAAGGCATAACCCACGCTGAACTTGAGTAGTGACAGATCCAGAGAGGCGAACAACGCGTAGTAGTGCATCTCCAGGGACTCGTCGCCGTGAAAACCGCCCAGGCTGAATTCGCCATAGCCGTCGTTCTTGATGCCCAGTGATATGCCGGCGAAGTCGCCATAGGTGGAATCTTCGCTAAAAAAGCGATAGGCCAGGGAGCATTCGAAAATCAGGTCGCGTTCGTCGCGCATTTGGTCCAGTCTGAAGTCGCCGATCACGCGCAGTTTCTCCTTGGGATAAAGGGTGAAACTGAAATTGGGCGAAGTCAGAAACTCAAATTTTGCCGTGACGAAATCCGTCGAGTAGTTCCAGCGCACCAGTGGCACCGGGATGATCGGCCAGACCTCCCCCTCGGGGGTGGTCAAACCAAAGTCCCCCACAGCCAGCCCGCCACCCAGTACCAGTGACAGGCCAGGCCTGTGGATGATCTCGCGTCCTACTGCCACGCCCGCCTGGAAGGTATTGATCCCACCCTCGACGGGTTGGTCCGAGTCGCTTTTGAAGATACCGAGGTATTGGTATCCCGGGTATTTGCCATCCAACAGCATGTCTACCGTGTGGTAGGTCTGCGGGTAGTCGAACGACAGCGGCTGCTCGAACTCATGTCGGGTATAGAGGCCGATAAACGTGGCCTGTTTACCTTCGACATAGAGCCCTACGCTGGATGATTGCACCTGTTGCAGATCCAGGTTCAATTGGTCGTATTGCAACAGCGGTACGATTTGGGTTTCAGGCGCGCCTGCGGTGTCCTGATTGTTGGCGAAACCTGCCAGCGGACACCAGGCGATAATCATGCTTATCAATGTGTGCCGTTTCATTGTCCTTCTCCTGCTACCAAAGGTATGCCTGTTTTCGCATGCACCGGGCGGGACTCTTCTACCGGCAGCGCCTTGCTGAAAAATAGCGCCCGTTCTTTGTATAACAGATAGGCCGTCAAGCCACACAACAAGACGGTTTGAATGATTTTACTGTCCGGATGGGTGGAGAATATCTCGTTAAAGAGATTGGCGAAGGTATGCAATACGATGGCTACCAGGATGTTGCGTTGGGTCTTGTAGTAGAGCCAGTTCATCAGAAACACAAAGGGGAAGATGCTCACCAAAAAGTTGATGCCGTGCAGTGCGCCTTCCACGACCAGGTTGCTGTGGTAATAGCCCTGGATCAGCGCCAGCGGCAGGTGCCACAGCGCCCAGATTACAGCGAAGATGACCGAGGTGGTGAACAGGGTGTATTTTTGGCGCAGACAGTCGGTACCGTAGGAGTGCCAGGCCAGCTCTTCCAGGACCGGCGCGATAACCAATAAAAACCACACCGGGAACACACCGGAGGTGAAGGTGGCGTGTCCGGTAATGATGAACTGACCGGCGTCGTAACCGAACAACAGCGAGATGGCCATCGCCAGCAGAATGCTTGCCGGCATAAGCAGGATCGAGATGGCCACATACTTGCCATTGGCCGTGCTCACGTTGAAAAAACGCCGGCGCACATCGGCGAGCAAGACGCGGTCCTTGCGGATATAGTAAATGGCCACCAGCAACGGGCCACTCAGCCCGATCAGCCCGAGCACGCTGATAAGCGTGCCAAACACCTGGGCGTCAGGACGATGGCTCAGGTAGGCGGCCATCAACCACAACGACCAGGGGATCAGTGTACTGAAGAAATAGAAACGCAGGGGGTAACGGTAGTCCTTGATCATGACACTCTCCTCTAGGTGATTGATTTAACGAAAAAACTTTAGGCATCCGGGTGGTAATATTGAGATGGCAAAAAGTTATAGTTCACTAAAAGATTAGCGCTGAGCGTCGGGCTTGTCAATAAAATTATAGTTAACTATAATAATCAAAAATTCGGCAAATATTTCATTAGGTTATAGAGCTGACAGCATCCATGGCAGACTTTGGTAAACGGGCGCTCAACAAGGCGCAGACCCGACTGGATATACTCAACGCGGTTTACGAACTGAGTAATTCCGTGAGCTTTCGCGAGCTCAAGGTCAAATCCATCATCGAGAAAATCGCCATTACCGAAATGACCTTCTTCAACTACTTCCAGAAAAAGGAAGAGATCCTCAAATACATGATGGGACTCTGGGCGCTGGACCTGATGGTGCAACAACTAAAGAACCCCCTCAGCGGCGCGGCCGCCATCCGCCGAATATTCCAACGCACCGCCGAACAGGTAAAACAACACCCCGGCCTGATGGTGAGTTTCATTTCCTATCTTGTTACCAGCGAGATCGACCCCACCGCCAACGACATCGACGCCGCCGACCGCTACCTGCTCTATCCCGACCTGCCGGAATTGCTGGAGGCCAGAATCCCCAGCGGCAATGAACTGCTGATGCAACATCTACAGGAGATCAACCCCACAAAGGACCCCATGCCGACGCTGTTACATCTGGCCTCCAGCTTCTATGGCGACGTGCTGGTGGCGCACACCGCGAATTTGGATTTGGCGATGTTGTATGCGAATAGTTTGGGGTTGATATTGGGGGAGGGGTAGGGGGGAATGTTTCGCTGCGCGAAGCTGTTATTTAACGCCGTTCTCGGAGAGCGACATGAGCGGAGCGAATTGGTGCTGAATGACGACTCCATGGACGGAGGACGAATTTAGGGATAAACGAGGTAGAGCAGCGTCGTACTGTGTTCTTAAGGGCTCTGACCCACTGCTGTCCCACAAACTT
>DKAX01000105.1 GCA_002450975.1 Proteobacteria bacterium UBA6915 | reverse complement strand
GCGTCAACCTCCTTGACCAAATGTCCCTTGCCAATGCCACCAATAGCCGGATTACAGGACATCTGTCCCAGGGTCTCGATATTGTGGGTCAACAGTAGGGTTTTACAACCCATACGCGCAGCCGCCAGGGCAGCCTCGGTCCCAGCATGGCCACCACCCACCACTATCACGTCGAATCTACCCTGGAAATCCATTGTTTTCGCCACCCAGATTTGCGGACCGCACATTGTACGCGCTGTCTAAAAAATAGCCAATCGCCAACGTAAACCCCCGCCTTCATAAATCTTAAAGAGCAACAGATTATCAAACACTTATAGTATTTATTGGAATCTGTTCACAGCAATTCAGTCAAGTAAATCATGGAAATTGCCGATCCATGGCTTGGGTCAAATGGTTAATTTCGGGGAATCTGGAATGGGGCCGAATAACATACAGCAAATGACTGTCATGGCTATCGATGATGCCGTGCAGGTCAGGAATTTTCTTCTACGAATACTAAGTAATGACTTGGGTATTTCCAACGTCCTCCTGGAGGACTCCGGCGGCAGCGCCCTGCGCCACCTCAACGGCGGCACCAAGGTAGACCTGGTAATTAGCGATTGGGAGATGCCGGGCATATCCGGATTCGCCTTGCTGACCGAGATCCGCAAACGCGAAGAGATGGGCAGTCTCCCCTTCCTGATGATGACCAGTCGCGCCGATCGTAACTCCATCATCATGGCCAAAGAAGCTGGCGTATCGGACTACATTATCAAACCCTTTACGCCTGCAGTGGTGATTCAAAAGGTGCAGGGCGTGCTTTCACCTGGCACCCATCGCAAAGACAAACGCGTAAGCATTCGGGACAACATCATGACCGAGGTATCCAGTGGTCAGCAAAAAATACCGGTTGAACTCATCAATATTTCCGCCGGTGGATGCCAGGTCCTGACTAAGGCTACTGCCAACCAAAATTGGAAAATCTACGATCAGATGACCATATCCATTGCCACACCGGAAGAAACACTCAACCTGACAGCCCAATTGCTACGCATGGAAGGTTCACAGGAACAGGCAGCGGGCGATCTATTGGTCAAGGCGGCATTTCGCTTCGTCAAACTCGAGCACAATTCCACGGTGAATCTGAAACGTTTCATCGAACACTACCAGATCACGCAGCCAACGACCGCCGTCGCCCCCCACTAGCCGTCGCGCAAGCTTGGTCACAAGCTCCATCTGGCAGCTATACGGTTTTTTTTAGCACCAGTACAAGTGGAGTCGCGTCAGACTCCAGCCAATATTTTTTAACAGTCAATCCGCCAAGCCTTCATCGGTCATGCCACGAATGACTTCGCCACTTTGTTCGCGGCGCAGACGCCCATAGAGATCGGTATCACGCCCATAGATATCTTCGTAAAAGTGCACCGCACCGTTGTCGGCCACCCAGGTCGTGAAATAAAGAATATAGACCGGCATGGGCACCGGCAGATCCAGGCGATGACTTTCACCATAGTCAATTGTGGCCTTGATGCGATTGACATCCCAGGCGCTGTCGTTGCGCAACAGGTATTGCGCCAGCCGCATCGGTTGCTGAAGTCGAATACAACCATGACTCATATCGCGTGCCTCATTGTAAAAAGCGTTGCGATATGGCGTGTCATGCATATAGACATTGTAGGGATTGGGAAACATAAACTTCAGCTGACCCAATGGATTGTCGTGGCCCGGGGCCTTGATCAGGCGATAGGGAAAGTTTTCATCCGCCATGACCTGCCAATCAACCTCTGTTGGATCAACCTCGCGCGCACCATCACCCCAACCGCTGTACAGGCGATAATCATGATTGGCCAGGAAGTCCTGGTCCTCCCGTTGTCGAGGCAACAGTTCTTTGACAATGATGTCACGCGGCACCTCCCAACTGGGATTGAACACAAGATAGCGAATGGTACCGCTGAACACCGGCGTCGGCAGGCTACGCTTACCGACGATTACGTGCATTTGCATGACGCGCCTGCTGTCGGACACCACCTCCAGTTCAAATCCTGCGGCATTGACCAGGATATGGTCATTTTCAAAATTGCGTGGCAGCCAACGCCAGCGTTCCATATTCATCAACAACTGACGTATACGCTGATCCACAGGCACGTTCAAACTATCCAGGGTTCTATCCGCAGCGATGCCATCTGGACGCATACCGTGACGCCCCTGATACCGCTTGACCGCCTCAACCACAGTCTCATCATACAAATCGTCGCGCCCCCCGTTCTGCGTACGCGACAACTCACCATCGACGACCAAGCGCTGGCGCAACAAGACTACCCGGCGACCGCTGCTGCCCAGCTTTAGCACTTCACCGGGGGGAATCTGCGGCCAGCCACCGGACTCGGCTATACGTTGGTAGCGCTGCAAGGCAGTGCGCAATCGCCCATATTGGGCATGATCCGGCACCAATGCCAGGGTATCGGCCTGTAGGCGGCCACTGAGCAAGGCCTTGTTCAATACCCGCAGCAGATCCATGTGCGGTCTGTCCAGGTACCAGTCCGGATAGATGGCCCGCGGATCGACACTTCCTTGAAATAACTGTTTGGCGTAGGTCAGATAGACCGTGGTAAACAACCGGTCAGCCTGGGCGATACGCGCCGGATTTTCCTCCCTTAACAGGATCTCCAGGCGATCCACCTGAAACTGACCGGCATCAATGCCTTCATCCTGCGAACGGCGCAGCATTTCGATCAGCAGATGCCCATCCAGGGTGGCGCCACGATCATTGAACCAGGCGGGCAGAAATCGCCTGCGTTGATAAAATGCGTGTAAATCATGCAGATCGGCGCCTTGGTAATCGCCACGGTAGAGGGCGTGTACCAGGTGGTTACTGACACGCTCACTGAGCAGAGGTAGCTGGGTATCGAAAGAGACCAGGGATACAGACGCCACTACCAGCCCCACATGGGTCCAATTGCGCAAAACGCGCCTTCCCAAAGCTGTCAGATAGGCCTCAAGCATTGTTTACTCTAAACCCCTCATAATCGGGCACTTTCCCGATGTGAAACACTTCACGAAACCAATAATTCACTCCTGCCTTCAGAGGCATTGGCTCGCAATCCATAACTAGACACTCAATCGGCAACAGAATGAAATTATTGAAAATATAGAACGCCTGAAGATAACAGGAACGATTTGGTTGATGAACATCCGGATAAATACCTACTTTAGGCTCGAAACCCGGACGCCGATTTGTCGTCATAACAGACAACTGCTAAATTGACGAATGACGATGACAAAACGAAAAGAGACTATTGATAAGCAAAAACGCCGGATTCTGCATTGGTCGTTGGGCGGAGCCCTGGCCGGCACCGGTCTACTGACGCCCGCCGTGAAAGCGTTGGCTGCAGCACCTGTCGGTAACGCCGTTGTTTCCGCTGAAGGGGAAAAAAGCCTCTCTTTGTACAATATCCATACCCATGAAAAGTTGAATATCGTCTACCGTCGCAATGGCCATTTGATACCTACAGCCCTGGATCAAATCAACCACATTCTTCGTGACCGGCGCAATGGTGAAGCCACCACTATGCAACCGGCCTTGCTCGATCTGCTCCACCAGTTGCAGACAGAACTGGAACACGATGGCATTATCGAAGTGATCTCCGCCTACCGTTCACCCGACTCCAATGCACGCATGGCCAAGGTCAGTCGCGGCGTAGCCAAACACAGCTTGCATACGCGCGGCATGGCTATGGACATCCGCCTGCCTGGGGTACCGCTGGAAAATCTGCACAAGGCAGCTCTGGATCTGCGGGGCGGCGGCGTCGGCTTTTATCCGCGTGACCGCTTCGTCCACCTCGACATCGGCCGCGTGCGTCGCTGGCAACAAAAGGCCTGATACCTCATCGACCCGTCGCTTGGCTGATACGTGCGATTTGACGATCGTGCCAGCGCGATAACAGCAACAGACCAACAACCGCTCCGATCAAGGCATAGAACATATCCGACTGGGTGTCCCAGGTGTAACCCTGCAAGGCGAGAAAGGCCTCGGCGGAACCACCGCTCAATAATGCAACCCACCACTCTACCAACTCGTAGACGGCACTGACCGCCATACACACGCAAACCACCAGAAAAAACAACCAGTATTTTCCAATTACGACCTTCTGGCGCAGAAAAATCTCGCGCGCAATGATGGCAGGCACGAAACCCTGGGCGAAGTGACCCAGCTTGTCGAAATTATTGCGCGTGCCGCCTGTGATATCGCGCAGCCAATCGAAAAGCGGCACATGGGCGTAGGTGTAGTGGCCACCCACCATCAACAACCAGGAAAACAACAATATCAAAACGTAGGCAAGCGGCGTAAGAGGAAATCTTTTATAGGTAATAACCATGACTACCAGACCAGCCAGGGTCGGGGCCACCTCCAGCATCCAGGTGAAATAGTCTTTCGGATCGATCACCGACCAGATCAACACCGACAAATACAAACCCCACCAAACCCCTTGTTGCTGCCTGTTGTAAACGGCCATGGTAGTTATCTCCGTCCCGACTGAGATCAGTATAGCGAACGCTTTATACGCTACCCAGCAAAACCTTCAACTGCTTGAAGATATGCTCGGTCACCGGCGCCATCTTGTCGCGCATCAGAGTACCCACTGCCGTGGTGTGAGCAAAGATGTCAGTAACAACGTCATCATCCACCTGACTCAGAATCAACAAAGCGGTAACTTCCGGCAGTAACTCAGGTACTCGTTGCAAAACCTCGGTAATGTAAGATTCAACGGCGCATGCAGATACGGAAATTTGAGTTGACGCAACAATGGCAGCCATATCACCCCTGTTTTCATGGGTGGGCTGAACCGCGCGAAAATAGTCACCCAAGGTATTCAACACCAACACCGCCACATCCTGATCGGCCGGCTTGGCCAGCAGAGATTCCAGCGTGACCAACACGCTGCGCCCGGAATCACTTAGCACCCTTTGCAATAAAAGCGCCGCGGGATTTTCCGACAGATCGGCCAGCTTGTCACACACCATACGATAGTCAGCACGCTCGGGCACGCTCTCGGGCAAAGGTTCTCCGCCGGCCAGCAGAAAACCCAGGCGATAGATATTGGTGCGCTTGCCCTTATTCCACAGACGCAGGCGCTGTTGTTCGTCAATCAATCCCGCCTGCAACACCAGGCGTACCGTCTCGACGATAACGGCAGGCTCATTCTCGAAGGCCAGATGTTCGATCAGAAACTCCGCCAGCTCCTTGCCCAGGTCACTTGCAACCACCTGGCTGCAACGCAACATATGGCGGGCATTCTCAGAAATCGGTGCCGCCCACCAGGCACGACGCGCCAGTTCATCGGTCAGATGGGGCGCACACACCAGGGCGGTGATCGCCTCCGGCTCGCCCAGCATCAACAACACTTCCAGATTGGCGTCCTCACGCAGCTGACCCATGCGCGTCCAGCGTTGCAGGTGAACAGGAAAACCGCGCGGTGAGCCCAGGGCAATACCGGCCAGAAACTGGCGCACCAGGCGCACATATTGATCAGCACGGACGGTGGGTTTTAAAGAAACCTTAGCCTCACCCTTGGCGGAAAGGCCATAGACGGTCAGATTCTGCTCGTCGATGCGCACCGCCTGCACACTCTGCATCAATACATGCAGACGCAATTGATCTTCATGGGAGAGTTCCACAATACCACCTTCAATTTAACTGTATACGTTGACCCCACGGGACCTTGGCCTTGCCCTTGACCAGCCAGATCACCGGGCAGGCCGGCTCGTGCGCGGGGAAGTCACCCTCGGCGTCGGTAAAGTAGAGCAATACGTCCGCCGGTCGGTCCTGGCATTCCAGCCAGCGAAAGGGGGGGATGAAACTGGTACCACCGCCACCGGCCAGCTCCTTAGGCAGGGTAAGCTCCTCCCAGGCCTCGAACACCCAGGGCGCCTGGGGGGCCAGCTCCACATCACAGGCCAGTAGGGTGATACGCGCCGGCAGCTGTGCCTTCAGGGCATTGACCTCGGCCAGAAACTCCTCCATTTCACCGCTGGCGATGGAACCGCTGGTATCGATCACCACCACTACATCGAGTTCAGCGCTGCGCAGGCTGGGCAGGATGGCATTACCCTCGCGCCGTGAGGGGCGCATATAACTGTAGTCATCGCGGGCATTGGCCGTCAGGTAATGGGCGAGCAGCATACGCCAGGGCAACTGGGGCTGTAGCATATGGTCGACCAGGCGGGCCAGGCCGCCGCTCATCTTGCCCGCCTGGATGGCGGTCTGGGCCGCCCCCGCCAGACGCTGCTGCCACTGCACCGCCAGACCTTCCTGCTCCTGACGGCTCAGGGGTGGCGGGCGTTTGGCCCCCTTGTTCTGTTCCGGCTCGTCATCGGCTCCACCGCTCTCACCCGAGCCTTGTTGCTGCTCCTGCCCCTGCTGGCGCTGCTGTTGTTTTTGCGACTGGCCTTGATTGTCTTGATTACCCGGGCCGCTATCGCTCTGCTGATCGTCATACAGGTGCTGGTCCAGGGGCTCCTGCTGATCGTTCTCATCGATAAGCGGGTAGATCTCCTCGGCGGTCAGGCCGTCATACTCCTCCAGCATCAGGGCGTCGGCGGTGGGAGTCAGCCCCTCCTGCACCAGCAAAGGATTGATGGCAAAGTCGCACGCCACGTCCCAGCGGTGTTTGTTGCGGTGCATGCGCCGGGCAAAGTGGGACAGGGCGCAGTGCAGCGCCTCGTGGGCCAGGACGAATTGGGTCTGGGCCAGGCTCAGGTCCTGGATGTAGTCGGGATTGTAGTAGAGGGCGCGGGCATCGGTGGCGATGGACTTACACCAGGCCGGATCGGCGGCCACCAGGGGCAGGCGCAGGACCAGGGTGCCCAGAAAGGGGTGGTCCAAAACCAGCCGGGTGCGGGCGGCGCTAAGCTTGATCTCCAGGGGATCGTCCACGGGGCACTCCTAAAGGCGATCAACCCGATCAATGGTCATAGAGCATGACATCGGCGATGGATTGGGCCCATTGACTGAACTGGGGCACGGCAAACAACTCCTGACCGATGGCGCGGTGCATATCGGAGACCAGCATCACCCCCATCTCCTTCTGCCGGAAACGGCCTGCATAATCGAGGATATGACCATAGGTCTGCTGGGCCTCGCTTTGGTTCTGTTTCTTGCCGGCCTTGGCGCGGATAGCGTAGCCCACCAGGGCGGAGGCGACGGCATATTGCAGGTCGATCTCCTTGGGTACGTCGTTGCACTCGCCGGCGACGATGGCCTCGATATCCGGCAGTTTATCCAGGTTGTCGACGAAGGCCTTAAGTTCGATACCGGCGGCTGCGCCGACACAGGCCTGCAAGGCCTGTAACAGCAGATTGGGCTGGTCACCGAATTTCTGCAGGGCGCGGTGGGCAAATTCCCAGGAGCGCGGTGACGGGAAGGCAGCCGGGTTATGGGCCGGGTCGAAATCGAACAATAGCTCAGGGCGGAAGCGCAGAAAACCGATAAGACGCTGGTCGATGCCATTCTGATAGGCCCAGGCCACCCAGTCATCCAGATGGGTCTCCACCGTGTAGTGGGAGAAACGGTTGGCCAAAGGGGCAGGCATCGAGTAGGTGACACCACGGTCACCCTGGCGGTTACCGGCAGCGATGATGGCCCAGCCCTCGGGCACCTGATACTCCCCTAAACGCCGGTCCAGGATCAGCTGGTAAGCTGCGGCTGATACCGTCGGTGCCGCCGAGGTGATCTCGTCCAGGAACAGAATCCCCTGCGCCCCGTGGCGCTGCGTGTCGGGCAGTATGGCTGGCACCGCCCACTCCACCCGCTGTTCGACCCGAAAGGGAATACCGCGCAGGTCACTGGGCTCCATCTGCGACAGACGGATATCGATCACCGGCACGGCGCGTTTTGCCCCCACCTGGCGCACGATGTCCGATTTGCCCACCCCCGGCGGGCCCCACAACATGACCGGGGTATGGTGGCCCTCGGCCGTACTGAGAAACTCTCTATCCAAAACCGTTAGCAAATCCGCCGGACGCATAGACCACTCACTGACCAATCCAATTAACTGACAGTATAAGTAGGGAATGTAGCGGCAACAACCCCAAGCCTTTGAATCAGGCCATAGTCTCCAGTTATCGCCCCCGCTGTCGATACATCACCAATAACCAAGGAAGTCAACCAATCAAGGAAAAACCATGAACGCCTCGACACTACTTGGCATGACCCTGGGATTGGCCCTGTTTGTCATGGTCGCGGTCTTCGCCATAGACGACGTCTCTGTCTTCTTGAATCTGCCCGGTCTGGCCATCGTCCTGGGGGGTACCCTGGCTGCAACCCTGATCAGCTATCCCCTGCGCGAGGTGCTGCGCGTATTCCGTGTTTTTCTGGTTATCCTGCGCAGCGACAATGAGCACCTATATGCCCGGGAACACCTGCGCGAAATA
This sequence comes from Proteobacteria bacterium UBA6915, assembly GCA_002450975.1. Lineage (GTDB taxonomy): Bacteria > Pseudomonadota > Gammaproteobacteria > UBA6915 > UBA6915 > UBA6915. Next base: position 21,166 of record DKAX01000105.1, on the reverse strand, counting down.
TCCCGTGTTGCCCGCCTCTGGTATCAGGGTGACATTGCCCAGGTGGAGACACAAAAGGACCGGATAAAAAATCCCTTTCTGCGCGCCGGTGTAGAGGCGGTCATCGACGGTGTGCCTATGGAAGACGTGCAAGCCCTGCTGCAGTGGCGTATCGGCCGCGCCCAGGCCAAAGAGCTCGGCGAGGCCCAGGTGTTTCGCAGCATGGCCATGTACGCTCCGGCCTTCGGCATGATCGGCACCCTGCTCGGCCTGGTGAATATGTTGTTCGCCATGCAGGGTCACGGCCTGGAGACCATCGGTTACCACATGGCCATCGCCATGATCACTACCTTATACGGTATCACCCTGGCCAATCTGGTATTCAAGCCCATTGCCATCAAGTTTGAACGGCGTGCGGAAAAACGTATCGCTCTGATGAACATCGCCCTGGAAGGCATCATGCTGATTTCCGAAAGGCGCAGCCCCTCCTATACCGATGCCATCATGAAATCTTTCCTGCAGCCCTACGAAGAAGAGCTGTATAAACGACCCGGCGCCTGATTTCCATGAACGACTCGCCCCCAGAAATCACAGAGAAACCAAAGCCACGTTCCGGCGACCAGCGTTGGCGTACTATGTCGATCAATTCCGCTGGCGAAGACGAGGGCGAGCACAGCTGGGTCCTGGCCTACATCGATCTGCTAACCATACTACTGACCCTATTCATTATGTTGTTGGTCTATGCCCGTTTCGACGGTGAACGCCTGGAGATGGTCACCCAGGCCCTGGCCAACACCAAGGCCGGCAGTCAGCAGGAGTCACCCTTCCAGATCGATCGCGAACTGGACGACATCGCCCCGCAAACGGACAAACCGGGTGAACAATCACCAGACCTGCAAAAAAAGTTAAACGCCCTGGCCGACAAGTTACAACAGGACATCGCCAAGACCGGTTTACTGGACAATGCCGACATCGGTATAGAAAAGGGCAGGGTAACCTTGCAACTGGGGGAAAAAATTCTGTTTGCCAGTGGAGAAGCGGAATTGACCGACGGTGGTCACCGGGTACTACGCCAGGTGTTACCGACACTGCAATCGGTGGACTACGAAATTTCTATCGAGGGACACACGGACAACCTGCCCATCATCAACGAATTCTATGCCAGCAACTGGGAACTCTCAGCAACCCGTGCCACCTTCGTCGTGCGTGATCTGATTGACCTGGGGATAAACGCCCAGCGCCTGCGTGCCATCGCCTACGCCGATGTCAAACCGGTGGCAACAAATCGCGATGTTGCCGGCCGTGCACGCAACCGTCGTGTCAGCATCGTAATCCATGCGGTGAATCGCGAATGATCAGATAAGAAAAAGCAGGGTGGCCCTGGATCAGGCAAGAAAGCGAAACAGCAGCGGAATAGTCACCAGACTAAACGCGGCGGTCATGGTGAATACAATTTGATAGGCCACGGTATCCAATCCATAACGTTCACAGACGTCGATACCCAGTACCGTTGCAGGCATTCCCGCTAAAACGATCAGCGCCAGATTGGTCTGGGCACCGGGAATGGTAATGGCGAACTTCAGAATAAGCCAAGTCACCAGCGGTGCCAGCACTATTTGCATTGCGACCGCCGGTGCAATCTTCAAGGCGATACCATTCCACTTTTTACTCCAACGCAAACTCAGACCGACGGCCATCAACATCAAAGGAGTGACACCAACGGTCAGGCCGTCAACCCACGAGATTATGCGTTGATCGATATTGATGTGCATCTTGGCAACGACAATGGCCGCCAGCAAGGCCCAAACCATGGGCAGACGCAAAAGAAACTGCGCGGGATTGAATCTGGCCAACTGGGGCAGGCCCGGATTTTTGCTGTTCATGACCCCTAAGACAATCAACAGTGGCAGGGAACCCAAGATAAAGTACTCAACCGCCAAGCGCTGCGCCCAAGGACCAAACAAGCCGTTCATGACCGGGATACCGGCAAACAAGACGTTACTGAAAGTTGCCGCCAGCAGCAGTGCCCCTTTGGTCTTGGCAGGCCAACCCTTCTTACGTTTGAGCCAGAGCCATGTCATTAAAACCACCGCCGCGGTACTGACCATAGGCACCACGCCAACCAGCAGGGTTCGTAGTGTCATAGGCAATTTGATCACTACGGAAAAAACCAACAGGGGCAATAAAAAATAATAGAGCAGCACGCTCAAGCTGCGCCGCAGGGCCGAGGCATCCAGCTGCATGGGTTTGGTCAGACGCCAGATAAATCCCGCGCCGATAAAGGCAGCAAGTTGTTCCAAGGTAAAAACCACACCGTTTCCCCGATATTTAAGCCTATGGACTAGTATCGGTAAAACAGAAGGGAAATTTAACTCCAATTCGCCACACTGCCCGGGGGTTCACATTCGCGGCGCCAACCAATCGTCAGCCAGTGCGTATAACCCTTGTCCCGCCTAGGTCCGACAACTACAATCGCCCTTCGACCCACGAGCAGGAACCCAGGCATCGATCTTATGGCCATCAGCGAACACGACTTTTTCAAGCAACGTGCCCAGGAGCTTATCGACGCCGGTCGGTTTCTCCACGCCCAGGGTTGGGTGCCGGCCACCAGCGGCAACTTCTCCGCCCGTCTGGACAAAGACCAGGCTGCCATTACCGTATCCGGCCGTCACAAGGGACACCTGACCCAAACAGACATCATGCGCGTGGACGGACAGGGTAGAACCATGGAACCGGGCAAGCGTCCATCGGCGGAAACCGTTCTGCACACCAGCCTCTATCAAAGGGATAATTCTATCGGCTGTATCCTGCACACTCATTCCCCCAACGCCACAGTCATCTCGCGCATAAACAGCGGCCAGATCGTGCTCAGCCAATACGAACTGCTCAAGGCCTTTACCGGTATCGACACCCACGACACCGAACTGGCGGTACCGATCTTCGCCAATGACCAGGATATCCCGCGCCTGCAAAAAGCGGTCGATGCCTATCTGGACCATACGCCGGACATCAAGGGTTATCTGATCGCCGGCCACGGACTCTACACCTGGGGGGCCTCGACAGCGGATGCCCTGCGCCACGTGGAGGCCTTTGAATTCTTATTCGATTGCGAACTTCGCCAACAAGGAGGCAGATCATGAGCATACTGACCGTATTCCCCGACAACAGCGACCAGGCCAGTAACACCTATAGCGACCACGAGGCCATCAGCGCTCAATTGGAGCAGATCGGCGTGCAATTCGAGCGCTGGCAGGCGCAGAAATCCCTCAGCGCACAAGCACAACAGGACGAAGTCATCAGCGCGTACCAGGACTCGGTCGATCGCCTGATGGAGCAATATGGCTTTCAGTCCGCCGATGTGGTATCCCTGACACCGGCCCACCCCGACAAGGCTGCTCTGCGTAAAAAATTTCTCGATGAGCATACCCACAGCGATTTCGAAGTGCGCTTCTTCGTCGACGGCAAAGGTCTGTTCTATATCCACACCAACAACCACATCTATTGTGTATTGTGCGAAAAGGGTGACTTGATCAGCGTACCGGCCAATACCACCCACTGGTTCGACATGGGCGAGAATCCCGATTTCAAATGTATCCGCCTGTTCACCACACCCGAGGGCTGGGTCGGTCACCCCAGCGGCAGTGACATTGCCAAGCGCTACCCGGACTTTGAAACCTTCATGACCGAGTACGCATGATCAAGGCGATCATCACCGATATCGAGGGCACCACGACATCCCTGTCCTTCGTCAAGGATGTGTTGTTTCCTTATGCCCGCGCCCGTATCCAGCACTATGTCATTGAGCACTGGCAGGATGCGGCGCTACAGGAGCAGATTGCCGCCATGGAAATCATCACCGGCGACAAACTGGACGCGCAGCGCGCAGGTCAACTGCTGGTGCAGTGGATCGATGAAGATAAAAAAATCGCGCCACTGAAGGCATTGCAGGGAATCATCTGGGAGGCGGGTTATCGTGACGGAGACTATAAAGGCCATGTATATGACGACGCCCATGAATACCTGCGCCGCTGGCACGATCAAGGGATAAAACTTTACATCTACTCTTCCGGTTCAGTTTACGCACAAAAACTGCTGTTCGGTTTCAGCGACTTTGGTGATTTGACCCCGCTGTTCAGCGGCTACTTCGACACAGCCGTCGGCGCCAAGATCGAACAAAACTCCTACGCCAACATTCTCAAGACCATTGACCTGCCGGCAGACCAGGTATTGTTTCTATCCGATATAGGGGCCGAGCTGGACGCGGCCGCCGCCAACGGCATCCAAACCTGCCAGCTAATACGTGACGGCCAGGCCACGCCAGCACCGGGTCACCGCCATGCGCCGAATTTTCACGGAATCATCCTATAACCCTTTGTAACATCTCCCATTATATCGGCGGGCAATAGTCCCGCCAGGGATACCCGCCCCTTCAGCAATTCCTTTACCGACCGATAAACAATTTACGGCGTACGCCTCGCTGTGTTCGTCACGTTAACGGTCGGCATCACATACTACAAAACCAGTTTTCTGCTGTAGCACATCGGTTCCGTCCTGAATTCATTGCAACGCCCGGTCGCCAGACCGGCAATAGGAGTCCGTATGCGCTTAACAGGCACACCCTCCCTGCTGGCCCTAATCGCCTTCAGCCTGACCGTTACCAGCACCACCGCTGTAGCGGAACCTGATTACAAAGAAGGTTGGACGGAAGAGCAGGTCATCACCGCCACTTACGGCTGTGTTCGCTCAGTACTGAAAGACACTCAGAACGTCCTCGACGAGAACGAGTTGTATAACCGGCCCATCTCCTCCACCAACTATGTACGCAATGTTGAAAAATCCTGCGATTGCATCAGCCATGCTATTGCAACCAGCATCAGTCTGGACAAGTTAACAGAGGCGCCGGAGTACTACAGCTCACATATCATTGCCTCAGCCTTTGCCAGTGGCGAATGTCCGGTTCCCGTCCCCGTCAGCCTGGCTTATTGATCGCTTGCTGTAAGTCGTGAACGCTTGCTAATCTGGGGTGAGTTAAAACACACCCCGGAGGAGCTATGCCATCATTCGATGTGGTCTCGGAGGTCAACCTGCATGAGGCCACCAACGCCATCGACCAGGCCAATCGTGAAGTGGGTACCCGTTTTGATTTCAAAGGCAGTGGTGCCAACTTCACTCTCAAGGAAAACGTCATCACCCTGGAGGCCCAGGTCGAGTTCCAGCTGCAACAAATGATGGATATCCTGCGCAATAAACTGGGCAAACGCGGCGTGGATATCAGTTGCATGGATCTCGGCAAGGTTCAAGCGGTCGGAAAAACCGCCCGCCAACAGGTCACCCTGCGCCAGGGAGTCGATACAGAACTGGCGCGCAAGATCGTCAGACTGATCAAAGACTCAAAGATCAAGGTGCAGGCAGCCATTCAAGGCGAACAGGTGCGCGTAACCGGCAAGAAGCGCGATGACCTACAGGAGTGTATTGCCTTGTTGAAGGGGTCCGATATCGAGTTGCCGCTGCAATTCACCAATTTTCGCGACTGAACGACAGCCTACAGGACGCAGGTCATGGCGACAGAAACCATTTTTCTGCATCTGATCCTGATCCTGCTATCGGCGCGCATCCTGGGTGAGCTGGCAGTCAGAGTCGGCATACCAGCGGTCATCGGTGAGGTCATGGCCGGTATTTTCATCGGCCCCAGCCTGCTGGGATGGCTGGAACCCAACCAGACCCTGCGTTTCCTGGCCGAGATCGGCATTATCCTGTTATTGTTCAAAATCGGCCTGGAGACCGATATCGGTCACCTGCTGCGCACAGGACGCAAGTCACTGATCGTTGCCCTGGCCGGCTTCACCCTGCCTTTCCTGCTCTGCTTTCACCTCAGCTATCTGCTGTTTCAGTTACCGCTGACAGAGTCTCTGTTTATCGGTGGCACCATGACCGCCACCAGCATCGGCATTACCCTGCGCGTACTCGCCGACCTTGGTCACCAGCGCTCCCACGAAGGACAGATAGTCCTGGGGGCAGCCGTCATCGATGACATTCTAGGTGTTTTACTACTGGCCCTGATCTATGAATTCGCCAGCGCCGGCACCGTCAGCATGGGCAACAGCGGCAAATTCATTTTGTTTATCGGCGCCTTTTTTCTTATCGCCCCGGCTGCTGCCCAAGGTATGTCACGTGTAATCAAACGCTTCGATGAGCGCAGTGAAATTCCCGGCCTGCTACCCACCACAGTGCTCTCCCTGGTCTTGTTCTTCGCCTGGCTGGCCCATGCCATGGGTGCGCCGGTGATTCTCGGCGGATTCGCAGCCGGCCTGGCCTTGTCACGTCGCTTTTTCCTGCCCTTTGGTATAGCGATTCGCCAGGAGCCGCACTTTTCCCAGCGCATAGCCAATCAAATGCATTCAATCGTTTATCTGTTTACACCGATCTTTTTCGTCATGGTCGGCCTGTCACTGGATCTGTCGCAGGTGCATTGGAGTTCGCCCATGCTCTGGCCATTCACATTGGCGCTGCTTATGATGGCCATTGCGGGTAAGTTGATGGCGGCCTTGTTCATTGCAGAGAGCCGGCACAAGCGTCTGATCATAGGCCTGAGCATGGTACCGCGCGGAGAGGTTGGCCTGGTGTTCGCAGAACTGGGTCGGGAAATGAATATCGTCGACCTGGATATTTATGCCTCCCTGATCATCGTCATCGGCTTGACCACATTGCTGACACCTTTTTTTCTGAAACTACTTTACAACAACACGACGCAGGACTAGACCGTTATGCAGGAGCCCAGCCACGCCTGGCACTATCTCGACTATCTGGCCACCTTCCTCGGCAGTACTGTAGCCATCGCTGCCATAATACTGTTAAGCCACAGCGTACTCGGGGCTGAGGCCAGCATGCCCATCATCACATCGATGGGTGCCGCTGCGGTGTTGTTGTTTGCCCTGCCCCACGCCAAAGTTTCCCAGCCCTGGCCACTGTTTGGCGGCAACCTGATTGGTGCCTTCATCGGCATCACCTGCGCCATGGCCATAAGCAGCACCTGGCTGGCGGCAACATTGGCGGTTTCACTGACCATCCTGTCCATGCAACTGGCGCGCTGCCTGCACCCGCCAGGTGGTGCCAGTGCCCTGGCCGCCGTACTGCTCTGGCCCACGATGCAGCAACAGGGTTATGCCTACCTGCTCGATCCCATACTGTTCGACTGTTGCATCATTTTTCTCAGTGCCCTGGTCATGAACTACCCGTTCAAGTGGCGCCGCTACCCGATGGTCCTGACTGAACTACACCTGTACCCCGACAAAACCCAATCGCTGGATATTTCCCCGCAATACATCGAAGCGGCAATCGAAGAGTTGAAACTGAACATCGACACCCCCAGCGAGGAGCTGATGGCAATTTATGCGTTTGCCAGGGAGGCGGCAGGCCGCGATAATAAGCGCTTTTTGCAGCGCGGCCGCAAACCATGACCACACGCATCATCAGTTTCAATGCCAACGGCATCCGTTCGGCAACAACCAAAGGCTTTATCGACTGGCTGGACAACCAAAACGCCGACGTGGTTTGTATCCAGGAGACCAAGGCCCAGGTCAACCAGCTCGACCCGGAAATACATGTACCCAAGGGCTACCACGCCTATTTTCATGATGCCGAGAAAAAGGGCTACAGCGGCGTCGCCCTCTATTGCCGCAAACAGCCTGATCGCGTCATTTATGGTATGGACTGGCCTGAGATGGACGCGGAAGGCCGATACATACAGGCCGACTACGGCGACACCAGCGTGGTCTCTCTCTATCTGCCCTCCGGCACCTCAGGCGACGAGCGTCAGGCGGTCAAATACCGCTTTCTCGACCGCATGATGGAAAAACTGTTGCAGATGCGCCAGGACGGGCGCAATTACATTATTTGCGGCGACTGGAATATCGCCCACAAACAGATCGACATCAAAAACTGGCGCAGCAATCAGAAAAATTCGGGCTTTTTACCGGAAGAGCGTGCCTGGATGGACCAGCTGTTCGGTCCAGCGGGTTATGTGGATGCCTTCCGTGTGGTCAACCAGGAGGCGGACCAATACACCTGGTGGTCCAATCGGGGACAAGCGCGGGCCAATAATGTCGGCTGGCGCATTGATTACCATGTCATTACACCGGAACTGGCAGCCGGCGTCACTGGCGCCAGCATCTATACAGACGAGCGCCTATCCGACCATGCCCCCTTGATCCTGGACTACGCCATTGAACTCTGACCCCAAGATTTACCACTATACTATGAGGGTATCTGGTATATTAGCATTTGCTAAAATACGGACTAGTTGATACCCTAGCGCACATTTTCCGTGGCCCCGAACGTCTGCTCCAAGGCGTAGATTCCTATACCGGCGACGGTTGACCTTAACAGGAAGTACCGTTCATGCGTTTAAAATCACTGTTTCCGTTTCTTAATTGGCTGCATCTGGTCAATCGTCAGACCCTCAAGGCCGATGCCATTGCCGGCTTTACCGGCGCGGTCATCGTCCTGCCCCAGGGCGTCGCCTTCGCCACCATTGCCGGTCTGCCACCGGAATACGGTCTCTATACCGCCATGGTCACGCCAATCATCGCCGCACTGTTCGGCTCATCGCTGCACCTGATCTCCGGCCCGACTACCGCCATCTCCATCGTGATATTCGCCGCCATCAAAAACCACGCAGCACCCGGTTCACCGGAATTCATATCGCTGGTGTTGACCATCACCTTTCTCGCCGGGGTTTATCAGCTGGCCTTCGGCCTGGCGCGGCTCGGCACCCTGGTCAACTTTGTCTCCCACACCGTGGTCATCGGCTTCACTGCCGGTGCCGCCGTACTCATCGCCACCAGTCAGATGAAAAATGTCTTGGGCATCACCATTCCCAAGAGCGAGACCTTCCTGGACACCTGGGTCAATCTGGCCAAGAACCTGGATAAATTCTCACTGACAGTATTTGTCATTGCCATAAGTACCTTGATCACGGCCATACTGATCAAGAAGTATCTTAAAAAGATTCCCAATCTATTGGTTGCCCTGGTCGTTGGTTCCGTTGTCGCCATCGTGATGGCAGGCGATCAGGGCGCGATCCGCATGGTGGGCGAAATACCCGGTCACCTGCCGCCGTTCTCCATGCCTGATCTGAGCATCAAGACCATCAAGATGCTGGCACCGGAGGCCTTTGCCGTCGCCCTGTTAGGCCTGATCGAGGCGGTCTCCATCAGTCGCTCCATCGCCACCAAATCCAATCAACGCATCGACAGCAATCAGGAATTTGTTGGCCAGGGAATGTCAAACGTTGTCGGCAGCTTCTTCTCCAGCTATGCGGGTTCAGGGTCCTTTACACGTTCCGGTGTCAACTACAGTGCCGGGGCGCGCACGCCGGTCTCAGCCATCTTCGCCGCCTTCTTCCTGTTGATTATCCTGTTGATGGTAGCGCCTCTGGCCGCTTACCTGCCTATAGCTGCCATGAGCGGCGTGATACTGTTGGTGGCCTACAACCTGATCGACTTTCACCACATTGGCGACATACTGCGCAACAGCAAGTCGGAAACCGCCGTGCTTTTGACCACCTTCTTCGCCACTCTATTCCTGGAATTGGAATTTGCTATCTACATGGGCGTATTGATTTCGCTGGTACTGTTTCTGGCGCGCACGTCGACTCCCGAGATTGTCACGCTGGCTATCGACAAGGATGAGGAACAGGGCAAACGCAAGCTGGTCAACGTACAGAAAAAGGCCCTTAACCAGTGTCCGCAGGCCAAGATCATCCGCATCGACATGTCGATCTACTTTGGTTCGGTCAATCACATACAAAACCGTTTGCATCATATTGTCGAGCAGGAGAATGTGAAGCATATCTTGATCGTCGGCACTGGCATCAACTTCATCGACTTGAGCGGTGCCGAGATGCTGGTCAACGAGGCCAATCGACTTAAGGGACTTGGCGGTGGCCTTTATTTCGCCGAATTGAAGGCCAGTGTGTATGAATACATCAGCAGCAAATACTTTGTCGCCAAGATTGGCAACAAGTATTTCTATGACAGCAAGAAGGCGGCCATCAAGGCCATCTACAAAAAACTCGACCGCGATGTATGCGAAGGATGCAGCGCACGCGTATTCAACGAGTGCAACTGATCCTTCAATCTATGCACGATTGGCACGCGCCCGCCTGCCCATATCATAGCTGAGGGTGAGCTGGGCACCGGTGATATTGAGATGTTTATTACGCAGAATACTCTTGCGTGGCCGCGCCAGGTGATATCCCTGGCCCAGATGCACGCCGATATCATTCAACACCGCCAGCACGCTTTCATTTTCGACAAATTCTGCTATACAGACGATATCCAGCCCCTTGGCCAGGTCGGACATTGACTTGACGAAGATCCGGTCGGCCTCGTCGTTGTGCACATTGCGCACAAAACTGCCGTCGATTTTGATGTAGTTAACCGGCAGATTCTTCAAATAGTGGAATGAGGCAAAACCGGCCCCGAAGTCATCCAGGGCAAACTGGCAACCCAATTCGCGCAATGAGGTGATAAAGCGCCGCGCTGCTGACAAATTTTCCACCGCCGCCGTCTCTGTGACCTCAAAGATCAGACTGTGTGGGTCGGCGTCATATTCCTGCAGACACTCCTTCACCAACCCCAGCACTTCGGTACTGCCAAAGTGTTTGCCTGAGATATTGACCGCCAGTGTGATAGGGCGTCCATCGGCGCGGCTCTGACCCTGGGCCTTGATGGCATTACGCAGTACCCAGTGATCAATCTCTCGAATCAGGCCAAAGCGTTCGGCGGTACCCAGAAAGGCACCGGGTGCCACCAGCCCGCGTTTCTCACCCTCCATGCGCAACAAGGCTTCGTAGTGAGTGATTTGACCCGATACAAGATCCACTACCGGTTGATAGTGAAACAGGAATTTGTCCTGCGCCAGGGCACTGCGGATCCGGTCCTCCCAATGGATCTTGGCGTGCATATTGACCAGATCCTGCTCGTCACTGGTAAAGATATGGAAGCGCGCCCGTCCGCTGTTTTTAGCGCCGTACATGGCGGCATCCGCCTTGGCAAGCAATTCACTGGGTGTGTCGCCATGCGCGGGATACAATGTCACGCCGATACTGGCACTGGCATGGGAGAAGGTACCCTCATGCTCAAGAGGCTCACTGGTCAACATATGCAACAAGGCCGCAGCCACCTGTCCAGCCTCCTGTTTGTCTGCCTTGGGTAAGATGACGCCAAACTCATCGCCACCCAGGCGTCCAAGAATATCGGTTTTACGCAGCGCAGACTTCAAACGGTTGGCGACATTGACCAGAAATGCATCTCCGGAGCGATGCCCGTAAGTGTCATTGATATATTTGAACTGATCCAGATCGATAAACAGCAGGGCACCTTCACCGTTGTAGCGCTGTGAATAGGAGATCTGCCTCTCCAATTCCTCTTGAAAACGTCGCCTATTGATCAAACCAGTCAGGGAATCGTGGTCAGCAAGATAGACAACGCGCTCCTCAGAAGCCTTTTGCTCGGTGATATCGAACATCAAACCGCGCACCACCTGACGACCATCGCGCACCGCCAGAGTATTCTTACAACGTATCCAGATCACTTCGCCTATCTGGTTGTACATGCGGAATTCCAGTGTAAACGCGCAGGCACCGTGCAGCGTCTGCGCCATACGTGAAGTAAAAGAAGCGACATCATCGTCAAAAACCGCACGTTGGTAGAAATCCTTTTCCAACCAGCACTCGACGGAAAACCCTACAAGACGCTCCACTTCCTGACTCACATGGACAAATCGCATCTCCTGCGGGTCGAACTCGATGACAACAGCATCGATACTGCCCAACAACGAGTGAAAATAGCGTGTTTCTTTCTTGAGCTTGTCGCGCTCGAAGCGCAACGCTGATTGAGTCTTCTGCAGATACTCGCCCATTTTGTTAAAGGCACGCGCCAGATCGCCCACTTCATCCTGTCCAGACAAGCGAATACGATAGTCCAATTCCCCGCGGCTCAGGGCCTTGGCCCCTTCTTCCAAAAAGCGCAGGTTGCGCGTTAAAAACAGGCCGATAAAAACCGTTGCCATGATCGACAAAAACAACGCTATGCAGGCTATCATGGTATTTTGAAAGCGGGTCTTGGCGGTAATCTGCTCAACCTGATCGATGGAATAACCCACGTGCAGGTTGCCAAGATTTTGCCCAGCGATCATCACAGGCTGGATATAGTCAAAAATGCCATCACTGACAGCATCATTGTAAACACTGTCCTGCAAATGAACGTCACGGATCCCCTCGCCCAAACTGGCGATGAGATTATTATTGCGATCATAAACAGTAGCGTAATTGAGATTTTTATTATTCTTAATCATGGCCAGCACCTCTAACAAGGTGGCACTGTCACTGAAGGCCAGACCCGGCGCCAACGAATTGGCCAGCAAGATGCTCGCCTCTCGAGTAGTCTGTTCAAGAATCTCACCATGACTGGAATTAATCAGGCGCACACTGTTCCAAACCAGTGCGGACAACATCATCGCCTCTATCAACACCACACTTAGAATTAACTGCGTTGATAAACGTAAGCGCATATTAAGGAACCTTTAGCTTGTCTGTTGGTAGGTAATTACAACCTGCGTCGCCGACTAAGTTCCTTTGCCGTCATGACGCCATCGGTAGTTCCACATTGCGCTGCGTCCGCTGCACAGACTGCCTTCTTCTGTGAGCTGGCACAATACAAGACCTCGTCCTGGGGCAATGGGTATTTCCTGTTATTGTTTTATAGGCACAGGGCATAGCCCCTGATTTTTGCTATCTCCAATTGCAATGACCTTGCCACGTAATGACGAAATGGAGGTTAATTTGCAAAGATTATGTGAACCTGAACAAACGCAACAACGACGCGCCAGTCTGTCAAAACCCACAATGTGCTTGTCGGTTGGAGCGGTGACATTGCCCCGCAAAATTTTAAGTTAATGTCATAAACCTGTTTTTGTCATGACGAAATCCAGACACCTTTGGTCACGACAAAACAAAGAAGATACTGTGAATCAGGATCTTAACAATATAAAAATCTAACCGACAAAATCCTGACCCGAAATTGCCTGGGGATATCCAGAAAGTTAAAAAAAAACGGTTTCGCCCCAAGAGACGAAACCGTTTCCATAAATAAAATGTTAGGTTATTCGGTATAGAACTGCTTGCGGAATTTAACTGTAAACGGTTTTGCCTGCTTTTCTGGCTTAACCTCGACAGCAAAATCCAGGGTTTCCTTATCCGCTACATGCATTATGGCTATATAATATACGGCATTCTCCTCACTGATTTCGCGAAACTCCATTTCCCGCAACTGGCCCGTCAGATTGGTGGCGTTACCATTGACTTGCGCCCGAACCGGAGCCTGGCCTGCACCACTTTTCTGCAATACCGAAATATTGACCAGCGCGCGGTTTTTACTGCGGGTGATCTTGTAGTGTTTTGCCATATCCGGCTGCAACACATCGGTCGTAAAGGCGTTATAGTGCACGGTATAGTCACCGAAAACCTGCGACTGTTCGGCCCTTGCACCACCGGCCATTGCCAGCATCCCCACCATCGCCAGAAAAGTCAGATAATTGCGCACACTACCTCCCCAAAAATTAAACCCAAACAATCAAACCACATTCGTCCGCCAGGGTCCGGCTAAATCAACCGCCAAACCAAACAAGGTCCCTAACTTAACCCGAGTACCGGGTAAGTACAATAGCGTGAGAATTGACACCGCAAAAAATGGTGAGCTAAATACGATAATCGACCTACAGGACCTCTTTTAACCAAGCCACCCGTAAGGAATTAGCCTTACAAGTGCGCCATGGTCTCGGCGAGATACTGCATAGCCTCGTCGCCGCCGTAGGGCATTGCCTGTGTCACCATCTCAAGATAACGCTCACTGGCAGACAACTGAACACCCAGATTTTGCTTTTTCTCCACCAGTTCAAAAAGTTCTCTGCCTAGCTCATCCTCGGAAGATTTTATCGTGCGCAACTTTTTTAAATAACCGTCGACGGCATCACGATACTCTTCCAACTGAATGATCACCGGTTCCAACACCACGCGAGCCCAATCATCGAGCTCTTGATTGATGCGAACGATTAATGCGTTGACGGAACCGACCAAAGAGATAAAGAATTTCTGAGTCACAAGTTTTCGTTGCCATACTGCAAAACGATGGCCACGGCGCAGACGCTCGGCTTCCTCGAACAACAGATCGAACTCGCCCAGGTAATCATTGATATTCAATAGTCGTGGCTCAGGCAAATCCAAGCCATGCTCCTTGTTATACCGCTCAAACATGGCGCCGAGCTGGTCATTGCACAGCTTCATCTGCCACTCCATCTGATCCATGACACGGTCCACCGCCAGAAAAAATTTCTCCATCTCGCGTTTGATGCCATGCACAGTCCAGCAACGTTGCATCTCTTCACGTGTATCACGCACCAATTGCCCGAAATGGCGCAGGTCGATAATGGAACGAATCGACTTGACCTGATGCACGATCATGGACTGACCTGCCTTGAAGCTCTCCACCGCCACCTGGTAACGGGTCTGGCGCACATGGGTACTGTGTATGGAGGTGATAATCTGGTCTTTGTTTTCATTACGCAGGGCCGACAGGCGTGAAAGTTGGTTGTCGACCTCCTTGCGCTGACGGGCGATGGCCTGCTGGCTGGCGCGAATCATCTCGCCAAATAGGTCAACCACCTGTTGACGAGTCTGGCGCTGCTTGTCCTTGAGCAAGGTGGAACACAGGGCGCCCTCCAGTTCTTCCAGGCCACTTTGTGCCAACAATGCGTCATCCTGTTTTATCCTTGCCTGCAAACCCTTTTGCGCCGAGACCAGAAAGACGTTGGCACTGTCAACAGCCAATGTAGTGGCCGCGGTCAAACGCTGGCGCTCCAGACCTTGTACGACAGCCTGTGCATCACGTAACTCATCCCACAAGGTATCTATCTTGTTCAATACCACCATGACACCCTTGTGCTGCCCCTGCTGCAAAGGCTTGACATAGCGTTGCCAGACTTCCAGATCCGAACGTGTTACGCCGGCATCCGCCGCCAACAGGTAAACAATGGCCTGGGCCGATGGAACTATTTCCAATGTTAACTCGGGTTCATATCCCAAGGCATTCAGACCCGGCGTATCGATTAGTACCAAACCGTGTTGCAGGGCCGGGTGCGGCAGACTCAGCAGGGCATGGCGCCAGTAGGGAACCTCGATATAGGTCGGTGGTTCCAGATAGTTTTCCAGGCTCAACTCATCGAACAAACCCAGCTCTCGCGCCTGGTCCACCGGCAGTCGTTTGAGCCGGGTAAGCTGCGCAAGAGCCGTCTCCATCGACTGTGCATCGTCCAGGCGCAATGGAATCTCCTGCCAAACACCCGGCTCCTGTTTGAGCTGAACGATACTTGTCTCCTGACTGCGCGTCTCAATGGGCAAAAGGCGAAGATAGGCTTGTTCACATTGCTCGTCATGAAAGATCTCGGTCGGCACCATAGTGGTGCGGCCAGGCTCGGCGGGCAGCAGTCGTCGCTTAAGATCGGAAAAAAACAGCGCATTGATCAATTCGCTCTTACCGCGGGAAAATTCGGCCAGAAAGGCGATGGTGATCTTGTCGGTTTGCAGCATTTCCTGAAGCCGCCCCAGATTCAGCTCATCCTCACGGGTTAGCAGATCACTCTGTTCCAGCCACTGCCCATAGCGCTGCAGATAACCGGATATCTTGCTTTTCCATTGCCCGTAGGCCTTAAGTTGATTGACAAGCTGTTGCGTCATTGCAGTCCATCAGATCGCTGTCAGTAACAGCGTGATACCGGAAAAATAATTAAGAAACCAAGAGCTCATCAGAGCCTATCAACCTCATTGATCAGGCGCCCCGGGCGGGAAATACACACGCGCTTATCGCGCGCCGTATCACCACTGAGCAGTGTCACCCGCGCGGTCGGTACATCGAACAACTTGGCCAGAAATTTGATTAAATAACTGTTGGCCTTGCCGTCGACAGGTGGCGCGGTTATCCGAATCTTCAGCGCATCACCCTGCACGCCGACTACCTCGTCGCGACTGGCTCGGGGCTGTAGACGAAGACTGAGGATCAAATCGTCACCTTGCCAGCGATACCACGGATGCTCCATCCAAATCGGCTACAACAGAAATTTGCTGGCCAGATCGCGTAAAGGAGCCAATGCCACCATGGCCACCAACTGCAGACCGATGAGCACCAATAGCGGTGACAGATCCAGACCCGAGATGGGCGGTATCATACGGCGCGCCGGACGCATCAATGGGTCGGTCAAAGCATGCAATACAGCTGTGACCGGATTGTAAACGCCAGGATTGATCCAACTGATGATCACCTGAATAATTATGGCGAACAGATAGACATTAAGTGCCAGTGATAACAATTCAACTGCCGCCATCAGAAAAACCCCCAGCGGCGCAAACAGCGCGCCACGCAACATACCGATCAAATAGAGTTCAACCATCTGCAACAACAGCATCAAAACCACAGACGCCAAATCGATACCACCTAACCCGGGGATAATCCGACGCAGGGGACGCAGTGGTGGATTGGTCACCTTGACGATGAATTGTGAAAGCGGATTGTAGAAATCGGCCCTGACCATCTGCATCAGAAAGCGCAACATCACCACCAGAATGTACAAGCCAAACAGAGTCTGTAATAAAAACTCGCCGGCATTACCGAAATAATTACCACCCATTACTTAACCCTCCCCCAATAACCGGGCCAGTTCCTGTGAACGCCGGCTAGCCGCCTGTAATGCCCGTTGAAATATCCCACTCAGATCGGCGTCCTGCATCACCTTCAAAGCCTGTTCGGTGGTGCCGCCCGGAGAGGTCACCTTGGCGCGCAACGTCGCGCTGTCATCACTGCTCTCCAAGGCCATTTTGGCCGCGCCGAACGCGGTCTCCAGGGTCAGCAGACGCGCCGTTTCCGGGGCCAATCCCAGGCTGATGCCAGCTCGCTCCATGACCTCCATAACCAGAAAGAAATAGGCAGGCCCGCTACCTGACAAGGCGGTAACCGCGTCCATCTGCTCCTCTTTATCGACCCACAATGAAATCCCCACTGCGCGCATAATCGATTCCGCCTGGATGCGCTGTGCCTCGCTGACCTGATCATTGGCAAACAAGGCCGTGGCACCAGACTGCACCAAGGCCGGGGTATTAGGCATGGAACGTACCAACGGCCTGCTACCACCCAACCAGCGTTGCAGGTCGACCAGGCGGATACCGGCAGCGATGGAAATCACCAACGTGCCCAAGGCAATTACCGGTGCCAGTCCCTGGGCCACCGCCTTCATCGCCTGAGGCTTGACGGCCAAGACCACAACGTCGGCTGCATTGACCGCCTCTTCGTTTTCCGCATAGACGCGGATACTGTACAACTCCGCCAGCGCCGCACGCTTGGCCGGATCAGGATCGGAAACCGAAATCGCCTCAGCCGACACGCCATCGGCGATCAAACCACCCACCAGACTGGTGGCCATATTACCGCCACCTACAAAACAGATTCTCATCGTTTCCTCACTCATCTCTCTGAAGAAAAACTAGCACAGACGATAACATTCACCGGGATTTCCGTGCACCAAACAATGCCGTTCCAATGCGCACCCAGGTCGCCCCTTCGGCTACTGCCGACTCCAGATCATCGCTCATACCCATGGACAATGTATCCAGGGCCAGACCCTGGCGGTTCAGCATTTCCAGTGCCTCACGCAAACGGGCAAAGGTCCGCCGCTGGCGTTCAGGATCTTTTTCCGGAGCGGGGATGGCCATCAAGCCGCGCAAACAAAGATTAGGCAGCCCTGCCACCTTCGCCGCCAGGGCCGGCAGCTCATCCAGACCTACCCCGGATTTGCTCCCTTCCCCGCTGATATTGACCTGGATACAGACCTGCAACGGCCCTCGGGCCGGAAGACGCTGGTCATTGAGACGTTGCGCTATCTTTAGGCGGTCGACGCTATGAACCCAATGGAACAGACGGGCAATGGTCGCCGTCTTATTGGACTGAATAGGACCGATAAAATGCCACTCCAGCTTCAGATCTGACAGGACGGCGATTTTATCCTCCGCCTCCTGCAGGTAATTCTCCCCAAACGCCCGCTGACCCCATTGTGCAGCTGCACGCACCACCTCGGCGGGCTGAGTCTTGCTCACAGCCAGCAGATGAACGCTCCCCGGAGGGCGTCCGGCGTCGGTTTCCGCTCGGCGTATGCGCTGACCAACCTCATCCAGACTTTCTTTGATGGTCACTACTGGCCCCTTTGTCGAAACGCGATCATGATACCACGCCAAGCCACGCTGAATTAGGTAAACTCCCAGGCCCCAGCCCGGCATTCGTCAGGCCAGGGGCCTTGGTTTACAATGGCTGGCCAGAGACTGATTTTTATTACAGTCGCAGACACTACAACAACAATATCGTATCGGGGAAATAGAATGGAAATTACTGAATTACTAGCCTTTTCCGTCAAACACGCGGCCTCAGACCTGCACCTGTCCGCCGGTCAGCCACCCATGATCCGCGTAGACGGCGAAATGCGCCGCATCGACCTGCCCGCCTTCGACCACAAGCAGGTCCACTCCCTGATCTACGACATCATGAACGACAAGCANNAGACCCGGATATCATCCTGGTTGGGGAGCTGCGCGACCCGGAGACCATCTCCCTGGCCCTGACCGCTGCCGAGACCGGGCATCTGGTATTAGGTACTCTGCACACCAACTCCGCCGCCAAGACCATCGATCGTATCATCGACGTATTCCAGGCCGGCGAGAAAGAGCTGGTGCGCGCCATGTTGTCCGAATCCCTGCGAGCGGTCATTTCCCAGACTTTATTGAAAAAGATTGAAGGCGGTCGCGTTGCCGCCCATGAAATCATGATAGGTAATGCGGCTATCCGTAATCTAATACGCGAAAACAAGGTACCGCAGATGTATTCGGTCATTCAAACCAATCAGGCCTTAGGCATGCAGACCCTGGACCAGAGCCTCCATGATCTGATCAAGCGCGGCATCATCAGCCGTCAGGAGGCGCGCAGCCGGGCCGTCAATAAGGAGCTGTTCCTGTAAATGGAAAAGAAACTGGACATCGTCAAAAACCTGCACGCCCTGTTGCAGTTAATGGTGAGCAAAGAGGCCTCTGACCTCTTTATTACCGCCGGCATGCCGCCCACACTGAAGGTACATGGCAATATGACGCCTATCTCCGGCGAGACGCTATCGGCTATGGAAACCCAGAACGCCATATTCCATCTGATGACACCGGCGCAAAAACAGGAATTCCAGGAGGAGCAAGAGTGCGGCTTCGCCATCAGCCCGCCCGGAATAGGCCGGTTCCGTGTCAGTGTCTTCCAGCAAAAGCAGCGCCTGGGCATGGTGCTGCGTCGCATCGAATCGCGCATCCCCCAGATCGAACCCCTGGGACTGCCGCCAGTGATTAAACAACTGGCCATGGAAAAACAAGGTTTGGTAATGGTGGTAGGCGCCACCTCCACCGGCAAATCGACCACCATGGCCGCCATGATCGGCTATCGCAATCGCAACAGCCGTGGCCACATTGTCTGTATCGAGGATCCGATCGAATTCGTCCACGAACATGCCAACAGCATCGTTACACAACGGGAGGTGGGTGTGGATACCCCCAGCTACGAGTCAGCCCTGAAGAACACCTTACGTCAGGCTCCCGACGTTGTGTTGATCGGTGAAATCCGCAGCCGCGAGACCATGGAACACGCCATTGCCGTGGCCGAGACCGGTCACCTGTGCATATCGACCCTGCATGCCAGCAACGCCCACCAGGCCATGGAACGTATGATCAATTTGTTCCCACGGGAACGCCGTGATCAGGTACTAATGGATCTCTCGTTAAATCTACGGGCGGTCGTCGCGCAGCGCCTGGTCCCCTCCGCTGACGGCAAGGGTCGCCATGCCGCCGTCGAGGTGCTACTGAACACGCCTTTGATCAGCAAATACATCCGTTCCGGGGAGTTACACAAGATTCGCGACGTGCTGACAAAATCGAAAAGCCTCGGCATGCGCACCTTCGATCAGGCCTTATACAAGCTATACCAGCAGGGCGCCGTCAAATACGAAGATGCCTTGTCCGCGTCAGACTCACCCAATGAGTTGCGTCTGATGGTGAAACTGGGTCAGGAGCCGGGTCAGTCCAGCACAGCCACCGACTCTATGCGTCTGGTGGAATCGGAAACCGACCTGCAAAGTTGATCAATACGCGCAGCTTGCCTGGCAAAGACCACCTTTCCCGGCAAGCTGTCACCAATCCCCACCAAGCAAGCCAACGACGCAAAGTTTCCGATAATCAATCACCTGGTCACTGCTAGGTAGTTATTCGTATTTCTATTCCTTCCAGCGTTGCTATATATATTTCAGATAAAGAATTCATCACTCTCAACCCACATTCATCAGGAGGTGCAGCATGAGCATTCTAAAGAAAGCTGATGTCACGCCCATCAAATCCGAAACAGGCAAGGGAGCAGCGCGAAATCTATTGGCTCCGTTCGAAGAGATGGAACGTGTCTTTGAAAATATGATGTCCGGTGGCTGGCTGCGGCCCTGGCGCTTCGATTGGCCACAATTAGGTGAGTCCGCCGGTACCCTGGCCGAGCGCTTCCCCAAAGTCGATATCATCGACCGCGAATCCGACGTCATCGTCAAGGCGGAACTGCCGGGAGTGGAGAAGAAGGACCTGGATATCACGCTAACCGACAATACGCTGACCATCAAAGGCAGTAGCAAAACCGAAACCAAAGAGGAAAAGGGCGATTACTATCGCGCCGAGATCAGCCGCGGCAGCTTCACACGTACCATGAGCCTGCCGGCCGATGTCAAAGCCGGCGATGCCAAGGCAGTTTTCGCAAACGGAGTGCTGGAACTGACATTACCCAAGAAGGAGAGTGTCAAGCGGCACAAGGTGGAAATTCAGTAGGCACCCATAGTCTGCCACAAGGAAGTTCGGTTTCACATTCCCGTTTGCCATGGCGCGCCCCTACGGACTGGGGCGCGCCTTTTTATTATTGAGGTAATGACGACTATAATAAAATCCAATACTTAAATAATACCAAGACATGTCATTCAAACAATCTCCCGGCATCTGCATAACCTATATTTTGCTATTCCTGTGGCCGGG
>DKAX01000014.1 GCA_002450975.1 Proteobacteria bacterium UBA6915 | reverse complement strand
TTTATCTATAAATCCTCTTTCGACAAGGCCAATCGCTCCTCCAGCAAGAGCTACCGCGGTCCCGGTATTACCGACGGCCTGCGCATTCTGAGCGACGTGCGCAAACAGATAGGTGTGCCGGTGTTGACCGATGTGCACGAAGACACCCCCCTGGACGAAGTGGCCGACGTGGTGGATGTCTTGCAGACACCGGCCTTTCTCTGTCGCCAGACCAACTTTATTCAAAACGTCGCCCGTCAGGGTAAGCCGGTCAATATCAAAAAAGGTCAGTTCCTCGCCCCTTGGGATATGCAGAATGTCGTAGCCAAGGCCAAGGAGACCGGCAACCAACAGATTATGGTTTGTGAGCGCGGCGCCTCGTTTGGCTATAACAATCTGGTCTCCGATATGCGTTCTCTGGCGGTGATGCGTGCTACCGGTTGTCCGGTGGTGTTCGATGCCACCCACTCGGTACAGCTGCCCGGCGGCCAGGGTGACAAATCCGGTGGTCAGCGTGAGATGGTGCCGGTGCTGGCGCGCGCTGCGGTTGCAGCCGGTGTCTCCGGGCTGTTTATGGAGACCCATCCCAACCCGGACAAGGCCTTGAGTGATGGCCCCAATTCCTGGCCGCTGGCACAAATGGGCCAGCTGCTGGAAACCCTGTTGGCAATCGATAAGGTGATCAAGGCACAGGGCCTGATCGAACAAACCTTATCCTGAAACATTGATGATTAACTGAAGAAGAGCAATACCTACGGAGTATCCATGTCAGCAAAAAATCCCCGCATTACCGATATCCGCGCCCGTGAAGTGATCGACTCACGCGGCAATCCCACCGTCGAGGCCGATGTCTATCTGGAGTCCGGCGTCATGGGACGGGCGGCTGTTCCCTCCGGTGCATCTACCGGTGCGCGCGAGGCCATCGAACTGCGCGATGGCGATAAGAAGCGTTATCTGGGCAAGGGTGTACTGAAGGCAGTCGCCAATGTGAACGGTGAAATCAAACAGGCTTTAATAGGCAAAGATGCCAGCGATCAGGCTACCATCGACCAGATCATGATCGACCTGGACGGCAGCGCCAACAAGGATCGCCTGGGTGCCAATGCCCTGCTGGCGGTCTCCATGGCCACTGCCAAGGCAGCGGCGGCTGACGCCGGTCTACCTTTGTATACCTACCTGGGCGGCGCCGGCGACAAGCTGATGCCCGTGCCTATGATGAATATCATCAATGGTGGCGCCCACGCCGACAACAGTGTCGACCTGCAGGAGTTCATGATCATGCCGGTGGGCGCGCCCAGCATCAGCGAGGCCATCCGTTGCGGCGCCGAGGTGTTTCATAATCTGAAGGCGGTGTTACACAAGCGCGGCCTGAATACCGCCGTCGGAGACGAGGGCGGTTTCGCCCCCGATCTTTCCTCCAATGAAGAGGCCCTCAAGGTCATCATGGAGGCCATAGACAAGGCCGGTTACACAGCAGGCAAGGATATCTACATCGGTATCGATGCCGCCAGCTCCGAATTCTATAAAGATGGTGTCTACAACCTGGCCTCGGAAAACCGTCGCTTGAGCGCGGATGAATTCAGTGATCTGTTGGCCGATTGGGTCTCCCGTTATCCCATTATCAGTATCGAAGACGGTATGGCCGAGGATGACTGGGCCGGTTGGGCCACCCTGACCAAAAAGCTGGGCGGCAAGGTGCAGTTGGTGGGTGATGACTTGTTCGTTACCAACACCAAGATCCTGAAAGAGGGCATTGAGAAGGGAATCGGCAATTCCATCCTGATCAAGGTGAACCAGNNACCCTGACCGAGACCCTGGCCGCCATCGACATGGCCAAGAAGGCCGGTTATACAGCGGTGATTTCGCACCGCTCCGGTGAGACTGAAGACACCACTATCGCCGACCTCGCGGTAGCCACCAGCGCCGGCCAGATCAAGACCGGCTCCATGTCCCGTTCCGATCGCGTGGCCAAATACAATCAGCTGCTGCGCATCGAGGAGGCCTTGGGCAAGCAGGGCAGCTATCCGGGCAAAAAGGCCTTTTATAACCTCAAGGGCTTTTAACCACCTGCCTGTGGACAGACTATGCGCTGGCTGATCGCCGTCTTGCTGTTTCTGCTCGTGGCCTTGCAGGTCTCGTTGTGGTTTGGCGACGGCAGTCTGGTCAGCGCATGGCGTTTGCAGGAGCGCATCGAGCAGCAGCAAAAAGAGAATGAGCAGCTCGCCGAACGCAATCGTATCCTCGAGGCTGAGGTCAATGATCTCAAACAGGGCGTCGATGCCATTGAGGAGCGGGCACGCAGTGAGCTGGGCATGGTCAAGCAGGGTGAGACCTTCTACCAGATTGTGGAAGAAAAACCATGAGTGAGACGCGTTACTGGGCGGTGGTACCTGCTGCCGGTGTCGGATCGCGCATGGGGTCGGCGAAGCCCAAGCAATATTTGTCATTGAATGGCAAGCCGGTGATTCAACACACCCTGGAGCGACTGAGCAGTCACCCGCGCATTGCTGGTCTGGTGCTGGTCATCTCTGCTGATGATACCTACTGGTCAGAATTGAATCTCATTTTTGATAAACCACTGATCGTTGCCCATGGCGGCTCTGAACGCTGCCACTCCGTGCTCAATGGTTTGCGCCGACTGTCAGAGTGGGCCAAGCCCATGGATTGGGTGCTGGTGCACGATGCCGCCCGCCCCTGTCTGCGTCACAGTGATATTGATGCCTTGATCGACACCATCGGTGAACACCCGGTAGGCGGTATTCTGGGGCTACCGGTCACCGAGACGGTCAAGCGTACCGATGCCCAGGGGAATATCATGCAAACAGTCGATCGTCTCGGGCTATGGCGTGCTGCTACCCCACAGATGTTTCGCTTTGCCGCATTGCGTGACAGTCTGGAGATCGCCATCAACGATGACTATTGGGTGACCGACGAGGCCTCGGCCCTGGAACACGCCCAGCGCTTTCCGCGTATGGTCCAGGGGGCATCGGATAACATCAAGATCACCACGCCGCAGGATCTGGAGCTGGCGGAACTGTTCTTGCGACAACAGGAGGGAGTGTAATGCGTATCGGTCACGGTTTCGATGCCCACCGTTTCGCCACCGGTCGCCGTCTGGTGTTGTGCGGGGTGGATATTCCCCATGACCAGGGGATGGAGGCCCATTCCGACGGTGATGTGGTGTTACATGCCCTGTGCGATGCCTTGTTTGGTGCTGCCGCCCTGGGTGATCTGGGCAAACACTTCCCAGATACCAGTGCTGACTTCAAGGATATCGACAGTCGCCTGTTATTACGTCATGCCATGAAGCTGTTGGCTGAGAAGGGGTTGTCTGTATCCAATGTTGATCTGACCATCATCGCACAGAAACCGCGCCTGGCGCCTTATATGGATGCCATGAAGGCGGTGCTGGTGGAGGATTTAGAACTCGACGCCGGGCGTATCAATATCAAGGCAACGACGACTGAGAAGATGGGCTTTACCGGTCGCGGCGAGGGGATCGCCGCCTTTGCCGTGGTGTTGTTGAACGAATAGGGATTGCCCTGTTTAACGGGTACCCAGTACGACGATAGTCTTGCCCTTGACCCGGATCATGCCGTCATTTTCCATATCTTTGACCACGCGGCCCACCATTTCGCGGGTGGCGCCGACGATGCGCGCCAGTTCCGTACGGGTGACCTTGATCTGCATGCCCTCGGGGTGAGTCATGGCATCGGGTTCCTGGCACAAATCCAGGATGGTGCGGGCCACGCGACCGGCCACATCCAGGAAGGCGAGGCGCTCCACTTTGCGGCTGGTCTGCAACAGGCGGGTAGCCATGTGTGTGGCCAGGGCATGCAATACCTCCGGATAATCTTCCTTTAGCTCGCCTTTGGACAATTGCTTCATTTGGATGTAGGAGATGGCCGCCACCTGGCAGTCGGTCTTGGTGCGTACCAGAACCTGGCGGGTCTCTTGTTCGACGAACAGACCCATTTCGCCGATGAAGTCGCCTGGATTGAGGTAGCCCAGGATCATCTCCCGTCCGTCGTCGTCTTCCAGGACGATAGTGGCCGAGCCCTTGACGATATAGTAAAGGGTGTCGGCCGGGTCGCCCGGACGTATAATCGCGCTCTTTGCCGCATAATTATGGTAGTGGCAATAGCGTAAAAAACGCTCCAGCGCAGGGTTTTCGCTGGGCTTGAGCTTGGGTGATGGTATTTTATTGGCCGCCGACATTTTTATAACTGCTTGATACTCAATAGTTTAAACGCATGTCAGTAGTATATCGGCAGCTTGGCCGGGGAGCTTGAAAATGATAACGCCTGAAATGGCCAAAGAGCATGTCACCACCTTGCCCCGAGCCTGGGGTGGAACTGCGGTCAGTGGGGTTTTGCGTCACCATCCTGAAGATTTTATTGTCCGTGAGCAGCTACCCTTTGAGCCGGACGGCAGTGGCGAGCATGTTATGTTGTGGGTGCGAAAACGCATGCTGAATACTCAGGATGTGGTCACACAAATAGCCCGATTTGCCGGGGTGCGCGAAATGGACGTCGGCTACGCCGGACTGAAGGATAAGCAGGCCTGTACCGAGCAGTGGTTCAGCGTTTACCTTGCCAATCGTTCCGAGCCCGACTGGCAAGCCTTGAACGGCGCTGATTTGACGGTGTTGCGGCACGATCGCCACAGCCGCAAACTGAAACGGGGTGCGCTGTCAGGCAACCGTTTTGTCATTACCGTACGTGACTTGCGTGGGGACATCACTTTGCTGGAGCAGCGTCTTCATCAGGTCAGGCAGTTTGGGGTGCCCAACTATTTCGGTGAGCAGCGTTTTGGCATTCAAGGCAATAATCTGTTGCGCGCACAGGAGTGGCTGGTGCAGGGCCGACCGCTGCGTAGCGGACGCCAACAACAGGGGATGATTCTTTCTGCCGCACGCTCCTATTTATTTAATCTAGTGCTAGGCGAGCGTGTCGCGCGCCAATACTGGCATCGTCCTATGGAAGGGGAGGTGTTTTTGCTCGCCGGTAGTAACAGTTTTTTCCAAAGTGGCGTGCTGGATGAGACGCTGCTTTTGCGATTGCAGCAGGGCGATATTCTGGCCAGTGGTCCGCTTTGGGGGCGGGGCAGGACGTTGGCGCAGGCACAGGCTGGTGACCTGGAGTCGGCGGTGTTGGCGCCGCTGCAAGCCTGGTGCCTGGCTTTGGAGCATCAAGGCTTAAAGCAGGAGCGACGCGCCCTGGTTTTGCCGGTGCCAGATCTGGTCTGGCGTTTTCAGGATGAGCAAACATTGATTTTGGAGTTCGCCTTGACCAGCGGCGCCTATGCCACCAGTGTTTTGCGCGAGTTGGTCGACTATTACCTTGATAGAGGCATTAGCGCTTAGTTGGATCACCTTGAGCTGACTTTAGGATGGCGTAGACGGCACCGGTGCCGCCATCTTTGGGGTGGGCTGAACAGAAGGCCAACACCAGTGGGTGAGCCTGTAACCACTGGTTGACGGCATTTTTCATGATGGGGAAATTGTCAGCGGAGCCACGGCCCTTTCCGTGAATAATCAAGGCATAAAGTCGATGGCTGCCGCGGCACTGATCGATGAAGTCACACAGGCTTTTTTGTGCCTGCGCCAGGGTGTTGCCGTGCAGATCCAAACGTGCCTGCGGTACTATTTGGCCGCGCCGCAGCCGGGACATCAGTCGTTGCTGTATGCCGGGGCGCGAAAACAAGAGTGTATCGCCGCTGCGCAGCTGTTTCTCCGGATCACTATTGAAGGCTGGAAGGGTGAAACGCTCATCGGGTTCCTGTTGCGATGCCAGTCTGGCCTCTTCCGGCACTTCATTCTTTCTGGCCAGAAAGACCGTGCCCTGGTCTATGGGGCGCACATCCTGCATTGCCTCCTGAAAGAGTGACAGCTCGTCTTTCCCCGCGAGGGCATTTTTTTTTGTTTTGTCGTTCATACGGCGTCAGTCAAATGTGTATGTCGTCATTTCGTAAAAATAATTTGTAATGTAACAATATACTGGCATAATGATTTGTTATGTCAGAAAACAAGTATTATAAGACAACCGTGACATCATCAAAGTGATTCGTGTGCCTGAATGCATATTCTGATCAGTAACGATGATGGTTATCTGGCCCAGGGGATAATCACCTTGGCTGAATCGCTGAGCCAGATCGCTGATATTACCGTGGTTGCCCCCGATAGAAATCGTAGCGGCGCCAGTAACTCCTTGACTCTGGAATATCCCATTCGCGCTACCACCATGGCCAATGGTTTTGTCGTGGTTGATGGCACTCCTACCGATTGCGTACATCTGGCCATCACCGGATTGTTGAAACACCAGCCGGATCTAGTGGTTTCCGGGATAAACGCAGGATCCAATCTCGGCGATGATGTGCTCTATTCAGGAACCGTAGCGGCGGCAGTGGAAGGTCGTTTTCTGGGGGCGCCAGCAATTGCCGTATCCCTGGCCGGTGGCCAGCATCCGCAAAACTATGTCACTGCCGCCTGGGTGGCGCGCCGTTTGGTGGAGTCTTTGAGTACCCATCCGCTGCCCAGAGATACCATTCTTAATGTCAATGTGCCCGACCTGCCGCAGGACAAGCTGGCCGGTTTCCAGACGACCCGTCTCGGTCGACGCCATAAGTCGGAGCCGGTGGTACGCATGCAGGATCCACGTGGACGGGAGATCTACTGGGTAGGTCCGGCGGGAGCGGAACAGGAGGCTGGACCCGGCACCGATTTTCATGCCATCCGCAACAGTTTTGTTTCGGTTACGCCATTGAAGGTTGATATGAGTGACTATCAGGCCATGGATATGGTAAGCGATTGGTTGCGGGAGGTAAGACTATCATGATGCCGCAGGATATCGCCGGTATTGGCATGACGTCGCAACGTACACGTGACCGTTTGGTTCAGCGACTGCGCGACGCGGGCATTTGTCATGAGCAGGTGTTACAGATCATTGCTTGCACACCGCGACACCTGTTTGTCGATGAGGCACTGGCCAGTCGGGCCTATGAAGACAGTGCGTTGCCTATAGGCTATGGTCAGACCATATCACGCCCCTATACGGTGGCGCGCATGACCGAGGTTTTGCTGGCGGAGGGTACGCCGGACAAAGTATTGGAAATTGGCACCGGCTCCGGTTACCAGGCAGCAATACTCGCCGAAGTCGTGAAAGAGGTTTACACCATTGAANNAGCTGTCAGTTGAAAATCTTTTCCCGCCTTTATCAACGAGTCATGCAATGGGCTGCCCATCGTCATGCAATTTGGTACTTGGGTTGTCTCAGTTTCGCCGAGTCGTCGTTTTTTCCTATACCACCTGACGTAATGTTGGCGCCTATGGCGCTGGCGCGTCGGAAATCCGCCTGGTGGTTTGCCATGGTAACGACAGTGATGTCTGTGCTGGGCGGCCTGTTTGGCTACGCCATAGGGGCTTTTGCCTTCGATGCGGTAGAGCCTTTGTTGCACCAGTGGGGTTATTGGGGACAATATGAAATGGCGCGCGACTGGTTTGCCCGGTGGGGGCTTTGGGTGGTGTTTATCGCCGGATTTTCGCCTATCCCGTATAAGATCTTTACCATCTCAGCCGGCGTAGCGGCTATGCCACTGTTGCCGTTCCTGCTGGCATCGGCCTTAGGCAGGGGAGCCCGCTTTTTCATGGTGGCGGGTGTGATGGTATTGGGCGGAGAAAAAGTGGAACATATTTTGCAAAAATATATCGACCGCGTCGGCTGGTTGACGGTTGGTTTGGCTGTAATTGTCTATTTGGCGTTGTCGTATTAAAAGAATGCTTGGTTAGCCAAGCTTGACTCATAGTTTAGCTGAATTTTAAGAAAGCGAATTGTTTCCAATACTTAATAAATTATTAGCGTTAGGATTGGCGCTGCTGTTTTTCGGGGGATGTGGTAGTCACTATTACCATGTGGTTAAACCGGGCGAAACCCTTTATTCACTGGGTTGGTGGTATGGCCAGGATTATCGCCAGATAGCCACGTGGAACGGTATTAAGCCACCTTACATCATATCCCCGGGACAACGTCTGCAGATCGCCCCCCTGCCTGATCAGGCAGTTGGTGAGCGGTCAGATCAGGCAAGTGTCATGAGTTCAAGCGGGACTCAATCGGAAAAAGGTGAAACATCACCCAGTTTTCACAAAAAAAATGCGGTTAAGACCGGGAAACGGCTGGACGACAAGGAAGATGGGACGTTAATAGACTGGCAATGGCCGGTGCAGGGACGTCTGACGCAGCCTTTTAACGGCGCCCAAGGCAAGAAGGGGATTGATATTCAGGGCGAGGATGGCCAATTGATTTATGCGGCCGGTAATGGCGAGGTGGTCTATAGCGGTAATGGCCTATTGGGGTACGGTCAGTTGGTTATCGTCAAGCACAATGATCTCTATTTGAGTGCCTATGGACACAATCGCGAGTTACTGGTGCGTGAAGGAGAGCGGGTAAACAGGGGGCAAAAGATTGCCAAGATGGGTCGTAGTAACGGTTCGAATCAGGCCTTGTTGCATTTCGAGATTCGAGAAAACGGCAAGCCGGTGGATCCGTTGCGTTATCTACCTAAACAGCAACCGTAGTCTGTAAACATTTGGAACTGGAGCCATGTTGAATAAAAACGAAACTAGCGAAGAAATTGACATCCTGCCTGATGATGAACTGGAACTGACGGTCGATGATGAGGGGAGCGAGGACGAATCAATTGATTTAGAGGCCGATCAGACAGTCGCCGAGGATGATAGCCCGGTAGAGGTAACTCTGAAGAAAAAGGAATTTGCGGATACCGAGGCCGACGCCACGCGACTCTATTTGAGTGAAATCGGTTTTTCACCGCTGTTGAGCGCCGCCGAAGAGGTGCACTACGCCACCCTGGCACAACAAGGTGTCGAGAGTGCGCGCAAGCGTATGATCGAAAGCAATCTGCGTCTGGTGGTGAAGATCGCCAAGCGCTATATGAATCGCGGATTGGCCCTGCTGGATCTGATCGAAGAGGGGAATCTGGGGTTGATACGCGCTGTAGAGAAATTCGATCCTACCCGCGGATTCCGCTTTTCCACCTACGCCACCTGGTGGATACGTCAGACGATCGAACGGGCGATCATGAATCAGAGCCGCACCATACGATTACCCATCCATGTGGTCAAAGAGATCAATGTCTATCTGCGCGCGGCACGCCAATTGACCCAGACACTGGATCATGAGCCCAGCCCGGAAGAGATAGCGCAGTTGTTGAATAAGCCGGCGGAAGATGTCAAACGTATGCTGGGTCTGAATGAGCGTGTCACCTCGGTGGATTCGCCCATGACTCGTGACGCTGATAAATCCCTGCTCGATGCCATCCCCGATGAGAACAATGCCGATCCCTCCGTGGTATTGCAGGATGAGGTCGTGCGCAGCAACATCGAAATGTGGCTGTCCCAGTTGAATGACAAACAACGGGAAGTAGTCGAACGTCGCTTCGGTCTCAATGGCCACGATTCCTCCACGTTGGAGGAAGTCGGTAATGAGCTGGGGGTAACCCGTGAGCGGGTGCGTCAGATCCAGATCGAGGCCTTGCGCCGTCTGCGCGAGATCATGGAAGGCGATGGTTACTCTGTGGAAGCCTTGTTCGCCTGAGATCAGTCCATCAAGAGCGCCAGGGCAACCTGGCGCCCTTCATAAATAAGAATGTTGTAAGTCCTGCCCGCCGCGGCATTATCCATGACCTCCAGTGGACAACCGCGGCGCGCCAGTTCCCCCATCAATTCGAAGGGGGGGAAACGCTGGCGTCCACCAGTGCCGAGCAGGATCAGCTCCGGTTTTTGCTCCAGTATCCCCAGGAAATCCTCCAGTTTGAGCGCTTCCGGGCCTTTTGCCGGCCAGTCGGTAACCAGTCGTTGTGGCAGGATAACCACGCTGTCGGTCACCGTTTTCAGGCGTTTTTCCGGGCTCTCAGCCTGGCTGATGGGCAGGACTACGGTCACCGAATCGGCCCCGATGGCGTGGATGGTGTGCTGAAAAAGGTCCTGTTCCCGATTGAATTGCATTTTTTACCCGATTTTCTGTAACTTGGTTCAATAACACCGCAGCTCATGTCACAATTGACAGCGTATTCGCGCCTGAGTAATGTTAGCCACTTTGGCCGCGGCCGAACAGTTTTTCATTGACCCGTCCTGAGTTTTGTTGGATCGAAGCCCCTGTGATAGAAGATTTTCCCAGAATCAAGCGTTTGCCTCCTTATGTCTTTAACATCGTTAACGAGTTAAAGGCCCAAGCCCGAGCCCGGGGGGAGGATATTATCGATTTCGGCATGGGTAATCCCGACCAGCCGACCCCACAACATATCGTCGACAAGATGATAGAGGCGGCCCAGCGGGGCAATACCCACCGCTATTCCTTATCCAAGGGGATTCCGCGTCTGCGCCGGGCTATTTGTCAGTGGTACAAACGGCGCTACCAGGTCGATCTGGACCCGGATAAGGAAGCCATTGTCACCATCGGTTCC
>DKAX01000056.1 GCA_002450975.1 Proteobacteria bacterium UBA6915 | reverse complement strand
ATCGATCAGTGTATGCGTCTGTTGACTAAGGACGGTCTGCTTATCTTCTCCAACAACTACCGTCGTTTTAAACTCGCCCCGGCCCTGAGTGAGCGTTTCAAAATAGAGGATCGCAGTCAGGCCAGCATCCCCGAGGATTTCAAGCGTAACCCACGCATACACTATTGCTGGCATATACGTCATTCGGCATAGTGGGGTTACCGACCACAGTTTTTTGAAGACGGTAAGAGTTTTCCTTTCTGTTGTATTGGCGATAGACAGGAGTTCAGCCCCTATGCAAAAACTAACCTCGAAAACGCGCCGCCGCCTGTTACAGGCGTTGCTCCTTTCTCCTTTGTTGCCGATGTCATCACGGGCAGAAAGCGCCAAGCAAATCATGCACGCCATACCTGCCAGCGGTGAGCAGATCCCCGTTATCGGCATGGGTTCCTGGCTGACCTTCGATGTCGGTGATGATGAGTTTGCGCGTAATTCCCGCCTCAAGGTGTTGCAGGCCTTTTTCAATATGGGTGGCGGAATGATCGACTCTTCGCCCATGTACGGAACCTCTCAGGAGGTCATCGGTTATTGCCTGAGTCAGATCGAAAACAAAGGCACCTTATTCTCCGCTACCAAGGTGTGGACGCCGGGTCGTTGGCTTGGTGTTCAGCAAATGAAGCACGCCCTGGAGTTGTGGGGCCTGCAACGCTTCGACCTGATGCAGATCCACAATATGCTGGACTGGCGCACCCATTTGGAGACGCTGCGTGAATGGAAACAACAGGGGCGCATACGCTATATCGGCATCACCACCTCCCACGGTCGGCGTCATAAAGAGCTGGAGCAGGCGCTGACACAGGAGCCATTCGATTTCGTGCAGTTTACCTACAATGTGATCGACCGTGAGGCGGAGCAGCGTTTGCTACCCGTGGCGAAAGAGCGCGCTATTGCCGTCATCATCAACCGCCCGTTTCAGGGTGGTAATCTGTTCGACAAGATAAAGGGCAAACCTCTGCCGTCCTGGGCCGTCGAGATCGATTGCGCAAACTGGGCGCAGTTGTTTCTGAAATTTATCGTCTCCCACCCTGCTGTCACCTGCACAATACCGGCCACCACGCGTGTAGATCACATGGTGGAGAATATGGGGGCCGGCGTTGGCAGGTTGCCCGATGGATCACTACGCAACCGCATACTACGTATTCTGTCTGAACTCTGATCCGGGGATGACGGCCTGCCAGACTTATAGGCCGTTGTCGTCGCCATTTACCCCCCTATAAAACCGTTCACTCCCGCTATTCGCCACCGGTCGCATGGCCGTTGCCGTTCTCGAGTCGGCACCGATACTGTGACAACAGAGCGGCAACATTCGACCATCAAAAAGTTGTGGCCGGTCGGGCTGAGTGGCCTTTGTACTATGGCATTAGAGAGGAGAATACCCTATGAATAAAACATTTCGATTTTTGTTATTACCCTGGGCGCTATTGGCTACCGGTTTGATACCGGCCTTCGCCGCCCCCGACAGCGATCCGGCCTATCAACTGGCCATGCTGGAGTTTACGCGTGCCGGCAACGGCGATAGCTCTGCTGTGCAGAGTGCATTGGACAAATTTGTCCGCTTGAAGGAGAAGTATCCAGGGGATGCACTGATCCTGGCGCGTGCTGGCAGTCTGGTAACCATGCAGGCGCGTGATGCCTGGATGCCGTGGAACAAGATGCGTTTTGCCGAGCAGGGGCTTGATCAGTTGGATCAGGCATTGGCCGCCGTTGAAAAGCAAGGTCAGGCCGCATCCGGTGACGGTATCTCCTATACACAACAGGTCGATCTGGTGGCGGCAATCACCTTTTCCCAATTACCTAAGTTTTTCAATCGCCATGGTCAGGCGGAACGGTTGTTCAGGAAATTGGTAAACACTCAGGAGAAGTTGACGACACCGGCGGCATTTCAGGCGCAGGTCTGGCTCTCCTATGGTCGTCTGGCGCATATACAAGGTGAAACTCAGGCAGCACTCGAGCGGTTGAACCGGGCAGTCGCTATCGCGCCCAGTAGTGTGGCGGGGATAGAGGCGGGCAAGCTGATCGCTGAAGGAGACGCGTCATGAACAGCATTGTAGTGCGCTTGGACAAGGTCAGTAAGTGTTATCACCTGGGTGAGGTGGAGGTGCAGGCCCTGAGCGCCATGGATTTGCAGGTGAATGCCGGTGAGATCGTTGCACTGGAGGGTCCTTCCGGCAGCGGTAAGAGTACTTTGCTGAATATCTGTGGTTTGATCGATATTGCCGATTCGGGTGAGGTCGCACTGTCCGGCAGGGAGGTGTCTCATCTAACCGCCCGTGAGCGCACACGCCTGCGGCGCGAAACTATCGGTTTCATCTTTCAGTCTTTCAATCTGGTACCGGTGATGACCGCCTATGAAAATATCGAGTATCCCCTGTTGCTCGCCAATGTGCCGGCCGCGCAACGGCGTCAACGGGTGCAGGAGATGTTGGCGCGGGTCGGACTCGCGCAGTTTGCCGACCATGTACCCGATCGTCTCTCCGGCGGACAGCGTCAGCGTGTGGCCATTGCCCGTGCCCTGGTGAAGAGACCGGCGTTGGTCATTGCCGATGAACCCACCGCCAGTCTCGATTCGCAAACAGCGCAGGATGTGGTCGACATCATGCGTGATCTTGCGGGGCGCACCGGTACCGCCTTTCTGGTGGCCACCCATGATGCGCGTATGTCCGAACACTGTCAGCGCAGCATTGGCCTGCATGATGGGAGGTTGCAATGAAAATTCATTTTCTCTGGTTCAAGTTTGCCTGGAAGAATATCTGGCGTAACGGTCGACGCAGTCTGACCACCATTGGTATCAGTGCGGTCGGCGCCGCCGGTATATTGTTTTTTGGTGGCTTTGCCCTTTACACCTATCAATCCCTTGAGGAGTTCTCCGCTAGACAGCAGGGGCATGTGTTGCTCGCCCACGCTAAATACTTTGATCAGGAGGAGGAGACGCCCATGGCCCTGGGGTTGGATGATTGGGCGCCCATGCGTGATCGAATAGAGACGTTGGACAAGGTACGGCGTGTGCTGCCGCGTATCGAATTTACCGGGCTGATCTCCAACGGCGAAAAATCATCGATCTATATGGCGCAGGGTGTCGACGCCCGCTACGAATTTACTGTCACCGGCCCCTTCATGCAGGTGGAGCAGGGTGATGTATTAAATCCCGATCATGACGGGGTGCCCCAGGTGATGGTGGCCAGGCGCCTGGCCAAAAGCCTGAATGCACAGGTCGGCACTATACTCACCTTGTTGTCCACCACAACCAACGGCGTACTGAACGGTATGGATGTGGAGGTGGCAGGCATATTCGCCACCGGTGTCCCGGAACTGGATGAGCGCAAGATCCTGGTGTCGCTGCCAACGGCGCAGGCCCTGCTCGATAGTCAACGCGTATCAACCTTGTCGGTCTATCTTTGGCAGACCGATGAAACGCAGGTTATGCAACAGCGCCTGGCCAGTGACTATCCAAATCAGGCAACACGCAACTGGAATGACCTAGCCTTTTTCTATCACAAGGTCAAGGATTTGTATGATCGCATCTTTGGTGTGATCGGACTGGTTATGGTGGTAGTGGTTCTCTTGTCGGTAATCAATACCATCTCCATGACCGTGATGGAGCGCACGCGTGAGATCGGCACCATGGCGGCGCTGGGAACCTACCCTGGAGAGATGTTGGTGAACTTCGTTCTGGAAGCCTTTTTAATCGGTATCATCGGCGCTGCTATCGGTTTGTTTTTAGCCGGTGTGATAACCCTGTATCTTCAATTCGCCAATGTAATGATGCCGCCACCGCCGGGCATGACCGAAGGCTATCCCCTACAGATCGCCTTCTCCGCAAAGATGTATCTGCAAACCGCCGTTACCCTGGTGGTGATAACCGTGTTCGGTGCCTTGCTGGCTGCGCGTAAGGGTGTAAGCAAACCCATCGTGGAGGCCTTGTCCCATGTCTAATAAAACTATCGTGTTTTTGATTTCTCTGTGTGTCTGTATGCCTGCCTATGCGCAAAACGTCAACGACTGGCTGCGCGAGGCGGACGGCTATCGCCAGGCGATGAGCAGCGGCACTATTGATATGAGTATCGAACTGTACAAAGCCGATAAGTTGTCAGAACAACGTCGCTATCGGGTCTATGTAAAACCGGGCAGGCGCTCATTAGTGGTTTTCAAAAGCGCGGATCAGGCGGGTCAAAAGGTCTTGTTGAACGATGACCAGTTTTACCTGTTTATGCCTGCTACCCGTCGCGCCATCCGCATTACACCCATGCAGAAACTCCTGGGCGAGGCCTCCACCGGCGACATTGCCAGTATGACCTGGTACGAGGACTATTCGGCGCAGTTGACAAATGAATCGGTGACCATAGACGGCGTACCGTGCGTGGAGCTGGAGTTGAGTCCACGGCGTGACGGCGTTACCTATCAGCGCATCACCTTGTATCTGCATCAGGCCAGTCACCATCCGGTATTTGCCCGCCTCTATCTTAAGTCGGGAAAACTGGCCAAGGAGGCACACTATGGCCTGAGCGAAATGAACGGCAGGCGCATGGTGACGCAGATGAAACTGGTGGATCGTATTCGCGAGCAGCGCCACACGCAGGTCAACTACCTGGCCATGACGGCACAGGATTTCCCGGATAAGTATTTCAATGCCCAGTTTCTCCTGCGCAACACTATCGAATAGGAGAGGGAGATGGTCACGCTATGCCGGTTTCTTGTGTTCGCTCCTTGGTTGTTTATCACTTGTGTTTTCTGCCAACCTGCGCTGGCGCAGTGGCGTGGCAAACTTGTCGGACACTATGACAGCATCACCGCAGCGGACGATGGTTTGTTGGCGGTGCCGGATGCCTATGCCGTTGTGCCCGGTTCTGCCAACTATCATGAGTTGTCACTGGTTTATGAGAACCGGGGTGTGAGTATCAATGGGGTTGCTACTGCCTATGACGACGAATTGTCTGCACAGGCGGACAATGATGTTCTGTTTCGAGAGGCCTTCTACGATTTTTCACTGGGGGAGCTGGATTTCAGTGTGGGAAAAAAGGTGGCCAGTTGGGGGGTGGCCTATGCCTTTCGTCCCCTGGATGTGGTTCAGCAGGAGCAGCGCCTGCAGGATTTCACCACAGACCCGCAGGGCCGTTGGTTACTGTCTGTAAGCCATTTTTCCTCGGATAGCAGCATCGGTCTCTTTTTTCTGCCGGTGAACAGGGACGAGCAGGAGCGTGAAGAGAATGGCCAGGCAATGGCGTTCAAGGCCGTGATCACCCATGGCGATGCCGATTGGCACCTGGTGGCCAAGGCCGATGAGCAACCGGTGGTTACACTGGCTGCGGGGGTGTCGACGGTGATTGGTGATGGCCTGGAGCTGCATGCCGAGGCGGCCTACCTGTCGGCCTATACACGCCTGCAGCGCCGCGCCGACGCCGTCGTGGTCGATGAACGTTTTCCCTATGAGGAAGCCAGTTTTACAGACGGTAAACAGCTTTTGTTGGGGGCCGTTTGGACCTGGTCCGGAGGGCTGGGTCTGCTGGTGGAAGGCTGGTACGACCAGACCGCCTATCCGGATAGCCAGTGGCGCGAGGTTTTCGATCTGGCGCGTGAACAGCGCGCACTGCTGGGCGGTGCCATAGCGGACAGTGCCATCTATGGCAATATCAACTGGCATGGCAGGCTCTATCAAACGACCCATAGCGCCCAATACAATCTGTTTGTGCGTTTCAGCTATAGCGGTGGCGACCTCAAACCTGCACTGGATTTTCTCTATACCCCGGAAGACGACGGTTTGGTGACCAGGGTCAATCTCGGCTATAGTGTGTCACCGGCCTGGACGCTGTTTGCCAGTGCGCGTATCCAGTCCGGCCCGGTAGGTTCCATGTATGGCGAATCGCCGATACAACGGCTTTTTCTGGCGGGATTCGAACTGACACTTAATCGGTAGGATGCTTATGTTGTCACAAGGCAGGCGAGATGGGCGTTATCTGATACGACAGGTAAGCTTTGCGATTTTTTTAAATTTCATCATCGCGTTGATCCTGACTGTGCTGGGTGGTGACTTTCTAATCAATATCATCTTTTCCCAATCAATCGGTTTAAGTATCTACGCCCTGAATGGTATGGCATTTCGAAGCGGCTTGGCCGGTTCGGGTCTGCGCTTTTATTTGGTCACCGCTATGGCCATCGCCTTGGGAGCGGTGCTGGGTACGCTGTTGGCCAGGCAAATATTTCAGATCCTGGGTATGGGCATGATTTTTGGATCCGAGTTTCTCATCCCTACACCATTGGTGCTCGGTTTGATTTTCGGCGCAACCCTGACTTATTACTTTTACAGTCGATTGCGACTAGCCAATGCGGAGAATCGTGCCAAACAGGAAGCATTGCAGGTATTGCAAAAGGATCGTGACCTTACCGAGGCGCAGCTCAAACTGGTGCAGGCGCAGATCGAGCCGCACTTTCTGTTCAATACCCTGGCCAATATCCGCAGCCTGATGGATCACGATGTCGCCACGGCGCAGACCATGCTGGATCACCTCAACAGCTATCTGCGCACGGTGTTGCACCGCACCCGTGACGGACAGATTACCCTGGGTGAGGAGATCGATATTGTCGACAACTATCTGGCCATATTGCGACTGCGCATGGGCCACCGTCTTGACTACGCAATTGAAGTGCCCGAATTATACAGGAAGCGGCCTTTTCCTCCCCTGTTGATTCAGCCCTTGGTGGAAAACGCGATCAAGCACGGTCTCGAACCCAAGGTCGAAGGCGGTCGTGTGCGGATTGGTGTGCAGCAACAACAGGATGAACTGGTGATCTGCGTCGACGACACGGGTATGGGGCTGGCGGAGAATCCCAATCAGGGCATAGGATTGAGCAATGTGCGTCAGCGTCTACGTGGCCTGTACGGTGAAAAGGCACAGTTGAAAATGTCCAATCGGTCCGGTGGTGGCGTCAGCGCCTGCCTGCATATTCCCTTGGCCACGCACGGTGAGAGTTATTGAGTATGCAGATACTGATCGCCGATGATGAACCTGAGTTGAGACGCAACCTGCGCGAACGCCTGCAGCGCTTGTGGCCGCAGGCCGACGAAATTCTCGAGGCGGGTGATGGTTTGTCCGCGCTGGCTATGATTCAGCAGCACAGACCTAAGACTGTCTTTCTGGATATTCGCATGCCCGGTCTGGATGGTATGCAGGTGGCGGGGCAATTGCCCGCGGATTGCCAACTGGTATTTGTTACCGCCTACGATCAATATGCGGTTCAGGCCTTCGAGCGCCATGCCGTCGATTTTCTGTTGAAACCCTACACCGATCAGCGTCTGCAGGAGACGGTGGAACGTATCCGTCGATTGCAGACCAACAATATCGACCAGTCCGGCCTGCGCGAGGTTTTGCAACAACTGGGTAACCTGGGGCAACGTACTACACACCTGCAATGGATTCGCGCCGGCCGCGGTGACGATGTTACCTTGATCCATGTCGACGATATTTTGTATTTCCAGGCCGGTGACAAATACACCTCGGTCTATACCCGCGATGGTGAATCTGTTATCCGCCTGTCGCTCAAGGAGCTGGAAGAGCAGTTGGATGGTGAGAGATTCTGGCGCATACACCGTGGCACTATCGTCAATGTCGGTCATATCGAAGGCGCCAGGCGCACCCTGGACGGCAGTTACCATATTGCATTGAAAGGTTGCCAGGAGACCCTGAAGAGCAGCCGTGCCTATGCCCATCTGTTCAAGCAGATGTAGTGACTCTAGTCAGGTGCGTTGACGGCGTAGTGACCCATAGGCATGATGGCTGTCTGTACGGTATACGAGATTCTGGTCGGGAGCGGTTTTATGGCATTGAATGCACTGCGGGTTGGGGGTCTGTTATGTCTGGTTGTTATGACCGCTGGCGTACTGGCCGGACAATCACAAACGGAAGCCAATGTCGCCATCGATGTGCATTACGCCTATGGCGCCGGCGGCATTCTTTATCTACAGGGTCGGTTGCGGGAAGATGAGCATGATGAGCCGGCACGCGCCGATGACTCACACCTAAGCAGCCTGAAGAAACATATCGACCGCATGCATGTGCACGAGTTAAAGCGCGAGCCGATGGTTGTTTCTGTACAGGGGGCACGTTACCAGATAAAGAGCGACGCAGAGGGCTATTTTGCTCTAGAAAAAAAGCTCATTGATGCGGGGCAGGCGAATCTGGATCTGGAGCTACAACTACCCAAGCGCGGATTTAGTCAGAGAGTGCGGGTGGATAATTTCAACGGCCATGCGCAATTTGGTGTTATTTCCGATTTCGATGATACGGTCATCATTTCCGATGTGGAGAATAAGGTGACCTTATTAAAAAACGCCCTGGCCAGTAATCCAAGCCAACGTACGCCGGTGGCGGGTGTGGCAGATTTGTTTACAAAAATTTCTCAGCGCAGCACAACCGCTGCGACCATGCCGATGTTTTTCGTTACCGGTTCTCCACGACAGATCCAGGACGATATCAGTCAGTTTCTTCAGTTACACCACTTTCCACCGGCGGTGATTATTACCAAGAAGATCAATGCCGAGAAGGGTAATGATCCGTTGAGTGATCAATTCAAATACAAGACTAGCCATATCAGTGCGCTGCTGGAGCAGATGCCCACCGTGAGGTTTGTCCTGGTGGGTGATGACGGTGAAAAGGATCCCGAGGTTTATCGTGAGATCCAGCGGCGATATCCCGCGCAGGTGGCTGCAATCTGGATCAATCCCGTCGCCCGTGATGTCAATCGCAGCCGCTATCCCGGCCAGCAGAATCTCACCGAGGTCGTAAAGTCCGCCAGCGATAGCAATTTCCTGGACGGTCTATTACGTTCGCAAGAGTAGCAACGCCTATGTGAATATTTCACAGGTTTTTCCCGACTTTCCTCCTATCTCCACAAACCGCATAGTCCCAGACTGAAATTCGGCCCGGCGTCGTCGTGGCCATTTCAATCGAGCTCCAAGGGAGGGGTCTATGGCAATCAGTCGAGAGCTGTACAATGAACTCAATCGGGAAAACAACCGCGCTACCCGCAGGAATACCTTCATCCTGACGGCGGTGGTTTTGGTGTTTTGTGCCGCGTTCTTTTCCAACCAGGCCAACGCCGGCCTGTGTCTTGTCGGTCAGGTCAAGGAGGTGGGCACCTGGGTGAATCCAGACCAAAATACACGCGGCATCACCAAGGCGATTTTTGCTGAGGAGTGTCGCGATGACTCACGTACCGTGTGTAACGGCAGCATCTGTTCCACTACTTCTGCCGTAAAGCTGGTCTATACGGCCCAGCTCTGGGGCAAGTGTTCACCCACCGATTGCTATTGGGGCAAGGTGGATGGTGTATACACCTCAGCCAACTGGCTGCGCTTTTATTACGACCATGGTTTTGCTAAGCGCACCGTGTGGGGACAGGTTTACTCCGGTGATAATAACTGGCTTTACCTGATCGTCGATACTGATTTTGTTGACCCGTCTCGCGCCGATTATCGCTTTGCCGCTTGGATGCGTCGGCAATAAGCAATAGGGCGGAGCTAACGTCCCGCCCGAACTGTATGTTGAAGAGTGCGGGGATAATCCGGTGATATGGTCAAACCGATTTTTACTTTGGACATGTGCACTCCTATTGGCTGCCAATCTCACTGTTGAGTTGGGTGCTGGCAATGGTGACTCAGATTCAATAACGTCAGTGGTTGCAGTCGCGCCGAAGGATTGTCTATCTTGGGGCCCGGTTGGGTTAAACTACCTAGCTGACACGACCAAAGCGCAATCCGAAAATATCGTCACGACCCAAGAGGCTGCCATCAGTGGAGAGTCCGCAGAATCCGAACCTTTGGACATTGGCGAAGGAGAATTTGTACCTCCAGTCATAGACGATAGACTTACCGAGCTAAGCCCAGTTCAGAGTCAGACTTATATGCAGGCGTTACAGGCCACGGAGCGCAGTTTCTTTTTCCTGGACAAGACCACCCAGTTGGAAGCCATTGAGACACTTTCACCGCAGGGGGACCAGCTGCACCTGCTCGATCAGATTTTGCGCACCAGCGACGATGTCGCGTTGAAGGGCGCCGCCCTGCAGCGCTTGAGCGGTTCACACAGCTTTATCGCTACCAGTGCTCTGGTCCGCAGTCTGGATGACCCCGCAACTGATGTGGCCGCCACCGCCTTGCAAATGCTCTCCGTGAACGGGGATATATCCCTTGTGCCCCTATTGCGGGAAAAGATGACAGGTGTCAGTGACCCGGCTGTACGCCGCCTCTACAGCGATTCAATACGCAAAATGGAAGCCAGTGTCGCAATGGGGATGGACAACTGAGGCTAGATGTTCTCAAGAGATTTTCAATGGTGAATCGCTGCTAGGTACAGGTTAGAGACTCACCTGCGGTCAAAACCCGTTGATTGTCGGGTAATGGCAGCTTCCTCACATTTTGCTCATCATTTTCTTACCAATTCGCTACAAAGTTCCAGTATAAACCTGCTGTTTATTTTGCCTTTGCAGGGGATACACCATGAGTTTTTACCATATACGCCAACCCTTTCTGTTATATCCAGTTTTCACCGCCTTGCTATTAATGCTGGCGGCTTGTGGTAGCCCCGATGGGGTGCAGGGGTATACCGTGTCCGCTGAAGTCAGCGGTTTGCAGGGGAAGGGGTTGCGCCTGTCTCTCAATGGGGCCGAGTCACTGACGGTTGCTCAGGATGGTACAGTCAAATTCAAAAGTGTAATTCCCTATACGAAGGATTTCCAAGTCACGATTGCTCAGCAGCCGTCTGAGCCGGTACAGACCTGTGTGGTGAAAAAACAGCCGAGCCAGATCAAAGATGCCATAAAAACAATTACCGTGATGTGTGAGACGACAACTTTCAAGGTGGGTGGCACTGTCAACGGTTTGTTCGGTCGCAAGCTGGAGTTGGAAATGGCCGAACAGCGATTGTTGCTACGGGGCAATGGCGAATTCCAATTTGAGCAATCCCTGCAGGATATGAGCACCTACACAGTTAAAGTAGTCAGCATAGCGGAGTCTGTTGCACAGGAATGCACCGTTTCGCCAGACGAGGGCCTTATCAATGGTGCCGATGTGCTCAATATCGAGGTCACTTGTGTTGTTGATGCCATGGTTTCGCCTTCACAAACACATACCTGCTATAACAACTCTGACGGTCAGGTTAAGTGCTGGGGTGACAACACCTATCGCCGACTAGGTCAAGGTGTCTATTCCTTTGCTCAGGGCGACGATCCGGGTGAGATGGGTAACGGATTGCCGGTGCTGGATATGGGCACGGGACGCCATGCGCTACAAGTGGCTCCGGGGGAATCGCATACCTGCGCCGTGCTGGATAACGGCCGTGTGCGCTGTTGGGGACAAAATCTTTTCGGTGCCTTGGGACTGGGGCCAGTAGGCTCGCGCGGCGATGAGCCGGGCGAGATGGGCGATGCCCTGCCCTATGTGGATTTGGGCAGCGACGATTTGGGAGATCCGCTGCTGGCTACACAAGTGACCTCGGGCAGATATTTTAGTTGCGCACTGATTGTCGGTGGGCAGGTCAAGTGCTGGGGCGTGAATTGGTCCGGTCAACTGGGCTTGGGAGATACGCAAATCCGCGGTGACGATGCTGATGAAATGGGCGATGCGCTGCCGTTCGTGGATCTGGGCAGTGATAGCGGCGGCGCACACCTGGTAGTGCAAGCTATCGATGCGGGACAGAATTTTGTCTGTGCACTATTTAACTCGGGTTTAATCAAGTGCTGGGGCTCCGGTGTTTACGGTGCGCTGGGCTATGGCAACAATAGTGCGGTGGGCCTCGCTCCCACCGATATGGGTAACAATCTGCCCTTCGTGGATTTGGGGGGTAATGGTTCGGTAACCGCCAGTGCGATTTCCATAGGCTATAACCACAGTTGCGCCCTGTTGACGTCAAAACGGATCAAGTGTTGGGGCATTAATTCTATGGGACAGTTAGGTCAGGGCAATGGTCGTTCTATAGGATCGGGCACCAACACAATGGGTGACAATTTGCCCCCGATCGACCTGGGTGACGACGGTGCGCAAACGCCGCAGCCCCTATTGGCGCAAGCGATCACTACGGGTGTTTATCACACCTGTGC
Organism: Proteobacteria bacterium UBA6915; assembly: GCA_002450975.1. Taxonomy (GTDB): domain Bacteria; phylum Pseudomonadota; class Gammaproteobacteria; order UBA6915; family UBA6915; genus UBA6915. The sequence continues at coordinate 6,066 of DKAX01000056.1, read as the reverse complement.
CCTGGTGACGGATGGCAGGGTACGCTGTTGGGGAGGGAATTTCAGCGGTGTTTTGGGCTATGTCTCCGTCGGCAATATCGGCGATGAAACCGGTGAAATGGGAAACAAATTGTTAGATGTCCAATTTGGGTACGACACTGCCTCGCCGCCGAATCCACTCTATGCCCTGGAAGTCTCTGCTGGCGCCCTCAATAGCTGCGCCAGGGTGAGTAACGGTAGTCTGAAGTGTTGGGGCGACAACAACCTCGGCCTGAATGGGCAAGAGACCACGTCAACCAGACTACTGCCCCCGGGGGCGGTGAATCTGGGTAGCGTCCAGGGCGTAAACAAAACGGCTAAAGCTATAACCTTGTCCTTTTTGCACGCCTGCGTCTTGTTGGACGACGATAGCTTGAAGTGTTGGGGCGATAATCGATATAGCCAGCTGGGTCTGGGGCTGGCCCTGCAACCCGGTGACGAACCGGATGAGCTTGGCCTGGCGTTGTCGCCTGTTGATCTGGGCAGTGGAGTACGCGTGCGTAAAGTGAGTTCCGGGCTGAACCATACTTGTGCCTTGCTGGAATCGCGCACTGTGAAATGTTGGGGAGATAACTCTGCTTTTCAAGCTGGCTACCCGCCTCTTATACGCTCAGGGCGCCACGATTGGCTCACGTTGAGCGGTGACGCCTTGCCAATCGTTGACGTTGGTGTCGACGACAACGGCAATCCCCTAACAGTCAGCGATATTGTGACTGGCAGTCGACATACCTGTGTCTTGTTGGACGACGGTGTCGTCAAGTGCTGGGGAGACAATACGTTTGGCCAGGTGGCTAGCGGTGACTTTGGCGGTTCCAGCCCGGATAACAACAATAAGTTGTCGGTATTCACCGTTGATTTGGGCACCGATTCTACCGGTGCGTCCCTCAAGGCAGTCTCTATCGCGACACATTCTGATCATAACTGCGCGTTACTGGAGAACGAGCGCATCAAGTGCTGGGGCTATAATCGCGATGGTGCCCTGGGCTTGGGTGTGTACAACGCTGGGCTTGGTCGCAATATAGACGAAATGGGCAACAATCTTCCCTACGTTGATTTAGGTAGTGACGAGAAGGGTGATTACTTGCGCGTCAAGGCGATCAGTCTAGGTGATAGTACGTCGTGTGCGTTGTTGCAGAATGACCGGGTCAAGTGTTGGGGCTATGGTTTTTTTGGCTTTAACAGACAAACCCGCATTGGTGATCAAGCCGAAGAAATGGGCGATGCCCTGCCCTACATCGATTTGGGCAGCGATGCCAATGGCGCAGCGCTTAAGGTGTCCAAGGTTGCGGCTGGTGATTTCAGTATTTGCACTTTACTCACTACGGGTGAGATCAAATGTTGGGGACGCAGTGACTTTGGAACCCTGGGGTTAGAGCATATACAAGACGTTGGCTATTTGCCGGATGAGATGGGTAACGCCCTGAGCCCCGTAGATCTGGGTACGACGCCGGCGGTGAAGCAATTCACGTTAGCCCACTTTACCGCCTGCGCACTGTTTGTGGATGATCGTATCAAGTGTTGGGGATACAACGATTACGGACAGTTGGGTGTGGGTGATAGCGCCAAACACGGTGGTGTGCCGGGGACTATGGGCGACAATCTTCCGTTTATACAACCGTAGCCAGAAAAAAGGGGAGCTGAGCTCCCCTTTTTGTTTCAGGTTATAGTTGTTACCTCAAGCGCCTATAACAGATTCACTGCGGTGATAGATCAAATCCTCCACCGGTTCGCCCTTGACCAGGTGTTGATTGATGATGCGGTCGAGGTTGGCCTCGGTGACGTTGTAATACCAGATGCCGTCCGGTTGCACACAGACGATGGGGCCGGACTTGCAGGTGGCGAAGCAATGGGTGCGCGTGCGTTTGACGCGCAGGTCACCCTGGTCGATACCGGCAGCCTTGAACTTGTCGCCCAGTGTGTCGAACAAGGCTTGCGCCTCGCCCTCGGTGGTGCAGCGCGGTCCCACGCACACCAGCAGGTGGCGTTTGTAGTCCTGCATCTTGGGTTTGGGTAATGCTTCGCTCATGCTACGACTTCCTCTTGTTCGGTTTCGGTGTGGGTCTGTGTGTTGTGCCAGATGCTTTGGTAATGGCTCAGGGCCTGTGGATCAAACTGTCCGTCGCGCCGCACCAGCGACAGATTGAACACACTGTCGCCCCTTTCGTCGACAAAGTGTGCGCTGTAGAGTGCGTCGGGCTTTTGCATTAGAAAGATCTTGCGAACCTGCGACCAGTCGATATGCAGGTGGAAGTGTTCATTCTCGATGGAGAGCCAGTCGCCTTTGCGTGTCAGGTCGGCAGCGTTGATCATCAGCTCGCTGACTGCGCCGGCAGTACTACGCACCACGGCGCGGATCGTGCCCCACTGTGTGGCCGCGTGCAGGATGGCCTCACCCTGGTCACTCACCTCGCAGGCGCTGGAGTTACCGGCGGGATCATCGTCGTTGGCCTGAGCGATGGCGTCGAGTATCTCGCCGATAGGCATGGCAAAGTGTTGTGCCACCTGGCGTGGCAGGAGTTCGGTATTGCCACGCATATACTGGCGCACGCAGGACTTCCAGCCCTCCAGTCCCATAGAGAGTGAGCGCCCACGCTTCTCGCCCTCATGTACCTCGCCGGTGAGGCTGTCGTATTTGTTGGCGTAACCGCGCGGTGTCACCATCAGACCGTGTTGCATGAAGGTGGAGCTGTTGCCGATCAACACCGTGGTCAACATGCCGATCTTGCAGTCGGCCATCTCTTTCAGTGTGACCATTTGTATGTCCTGCAGATCGCGATAGGCCGATTTTACCACGGCCACCGGCGTGTCGGGGCTGCGGTGTTGTAGCAAGATACGTTGCGCCTCGACGATTTGATTACGACGCCGTCCGCTCTTGGGGTTATACAAGGCCACGACAAAGTCGGCGCGTGCCGCCGCCTCTAATCGTTTGGCGATCACCGGCCACGGCGTCAGTAAATCGGATAGCGATATAGAACAGAAGTCGTGGGTCAACGGTGCACCGACTAACGAGGCGCACGCGGACAAGGCGGTTGCGCCCGGTACCAGTTCCACCTCGATATCGCTGCCCGGCGTCCAGCCTGATTGAAACAGGACTTCATAGGTGGGACCGGCCATGCCATAGACACCGATGTCACCGGAGGAGACCAGGGCGACGGTCTTGCCCTGCCTGGCCTGTTCATAGGCCTCGATACTGCGATCCAGCTCCTCGGTCATGCCCTTGCGCACCACCTCTTTACCCTCGAGCAAATCCTTCACCAGATCGATGTAGGTGGAGTAACCGATGATGACGTCGGACTCGATGATAGCCTGACGGGCACGTTCACTCATATGTGACTCGGCGCCGGGGCCGAAGCCGACCAGAAAGATCTTACCTTTTTGCATTGCGATACCTCACGATGGAAACGGTGGCGTTCTTGTCGTCGCCGCCGCGATACTTGAATTTCTCTACCAATAAATCCCGTTGCGTGGTGTTGGCTGCTAAAATCGCTGCCGCCTCGGCCACTGCCGGTGTGCCCATGTACTTCAGCACCGTGGCCGATGGATTGGGCACTGCCACTTGTGACAACTGTTGCGCGTTGTAAAAGTGCATGGGCCACTGGTGTTGCTCGGCCAGTTGCAACAGTGCTGTCTCGTCACTCTTCTTATCGATGGTGGCCAAGGCAATCACCGCATCGGCGTCTAACGTCGCACTGCTCAATGCCTGTGCTACCGCCTCTTGCAAGGTTTGCAGGCTGACGTTGCGATCGCAGCCTATGCCCAATACCACTTTAGTCACTGTTTTTGCATCACTGGTGGACGATAGACCACCAACCGCTCCTGCAACGTCTGCCAGATGTCGTCGCCGATTTCGCGATTGGTGACCCACAACAGCGCCTTGTATTGCCCTTGCGGTACATCCTCGAAGCGATCGAACAGGGTGATGTTTTTCGGCAGCGGCGTCTTGCGCGTCCACCACGCCTTGCTGCCGCTCTCCTGAATAAAGGCGATCGGTTCTTCGTTGACCACGTGCGCCGACACGCGTGTGATGTTGATCTTGGGTGCCTCCACCTGCCAGCCAAGTTCGCGCCCGAGGATATCCACCGGTATGGTCTTGCCCACATCGGAGGCGGTGGTGACCACGGCAGTGGCGTTCATCAGTGCCGCCACCTGTTCCGCGTAGGCGTTGGCGCCGCCGACGTGACCGGACAACACGGGGATGACAAATTGACCCGCATCATCCACCACCAGCACACCGGGATCTTCGTCTTTGGATTTGAGGTGCGGTGCAATCAGTCGCACCACCGCGCCCAGCGAGACGAAGAAGATGACTTGATCATAGTGTGCGAACAAATCGGCGATTTGATCCTTCAACGCGCCGTCATAGGCCTTGACTGTGTTGTCCAGGGTTTGTAGCGCCTCGGCAAATTTGACCGACACCAGCACATGGGCCAGCGGCAGTTGCGGTGCCAGTTGTTTGACCTGTTGCGCACCGTGTTTGGTGATAGCCACCAGGGCAACGCGCGGTTGTTGAACGTTAGTTTGTGCCATTAAATCTCCAATGTAGGGTGGGCACGTTTGTTGTGCCCACCGAGCAACGTATGCTATTTATTCCACGTGGGCATAAACCCCATGCCCACCCTACGGTTCTGTTTTCCAAAGTCTTTGGATTTGTAGGGTGGGCACGTTCTTTGTGCCCACCGTGCAACGTATGTTATCTACTCCGCGTGGGCATACACCCCATGCCCACCCTACGGTTCACTTGCTATGGTCGACTTATTTTTACACCCACGCACCATCTCGCCACGTTCGCGGTGGTGGCTGCGCACGATGATCAGCGACAGATAATTAACGCTTTGTCCGCGCAACGCGGCCAGGTCGTGTACCACGCGCTCTTCGGGGCTGCCGGCCTTTTCCACGAAGTAACTGCTGTCGAGGAGTTCCCGTTGTTGCAGCAGATGCAGGATGTCATCGAGTAAGGGTTTCACCTTCAGCAACACCAGGGTGTCGAACTCACGCAGCAGTTTATCGATCATATCTATGCCGTAACCGGCAGGAATGACCGCCACCGTGTCATCGACATCGGCCAGCGGTATCTGCACGTGGGCAGCGGCGGCATGAAACGAGGTGACGCCGGGTACGGTTTCGATGGCGATCTCCTCATCCAGTGCGCGCACTGTGCGCGACAAATGGGTGAAGGTGGAGTAGGTGGAGGCATCGCCCTCCACCAAGAACATCACGTCGCGTCCCTGGTGTAAATGATTCAAGACCGCCTGCGCCGCGTTGGCCCAATAGCGCGCCAGCTTCTCCACGTCGTGGGTCATGGGGAAGATCAACGGCTGGTGTTGTGCAGGCAGCGACAGTCCCGCGCGCAGTGCGATGTCCAGGGCGTAGCTGTCGTGTTGTTTGGTGCGTATGGGATAGGTCCACACCGCATCGCTGCGTTGCAGGCAGTCCCAGGCACGGCGCGTGATCAGTTGCGGATCGCCGGGGCCCAAGGATAAGCCAAACAATTTACCTTTAGTCATGTTATTCGCCTTGTTGCGCTGTTTGGGCGCAGATAATCCACACGGGATTTTCCGCCGCCATGCGCTGCATATGGAGTATGGGTTGGCTGCGTGAGCAGTTCATTTGCGTTACCTGCCACTGCGCACCCAATTGTTTGAGTGTGGCGATGGCGGTGCCGAGATTTTCCAGGGTGACGAAGTTCATCACCAGGTTGCCTTGCGCGCGCAGCGATTGCAGGCAGCGTTCGATCAGTGTCGCCAGTTCACCACGGGAGCCGCCGATGAAGATGGCATCCGCTTGCGGCCACGCTTCCATGCCTTGCGGTGCCTTGCCGTGTACCAGGGTGTAGTTGTGTACATCCAGGGCAACACGGTTTTGCTGTACGATGGCGTGATCGTCGATATTCTTTTCGATGGCGTAGACATGACCACGCGGCGCCAGGCGTGCCGCCTCCAGTCCCACCGAACCGGAACCGGCGCCGATGTCCCACACGATGCTGTCGCTGCGCAACTGCATCAAGGCCAGTGATAGGGCGCGCACCTCGCGCTTGGTGATCAAACCCTT
>DKAX01000241.1 GCA_002450975.1 Proteobacteria bacterium UBA6915 | reverse complement strand
CTAAATTCCCAGCATAGCTCAAGGGCAACTATGTCAATCCGATCAAAAAAACAGGCGGGTATTACCCTCACCTCATTGTTATTGGGCCTTGCACTGGCAGGGATTGTTACCGCTTTCGCCGTACCTAGCTTCGCACAAATGCTGGATCGCTGGGAGTTGACAGGTGTTGCAGATAATATCGTCAGCGACCTGCGCCTGGCCCAATCGGAGGCCATTGCCAACAATAAACGTATCTTCGTGGCCTTTAAAAACAGCCCTACAGGTAGCTGGTGTTACGGCATAGATGACACTCCGGTCGTCAATGGCGCACCGTGCGACTGCAGCGTCGCCAATAGTTGCCAAGTCAACGGCCAAACCATTCAATTCGATAGTGGCTCGCGCAATGCCAACAAGATTGCCTTAAGCGCAGCCTTTGGCCCCGACACTTGGACCTCATTTAACCCGGACGGTCTGGGTGCGGATAACGGGACCATTACTCTCAACAAGGATTCCGGCGGCAGCACGCTGGACATTCGCGTTATCGTCAGCAATCAAGGCCGCATGAGGCTTTGTTCCAACAGTTTATCAAGCGGAAGCAAGGGGAAATATCAAGCATGTCCATAATCACTCACAACAAACAACAGGGATATGGACTGGTGGAAGTCCTGCTGGCCCTTTCATTGGGATTAATCGTACTCGGGGCAACCAGCAGCGTTGTCGTCGACACCGTCAAACAAAACAGCGATGCCAAACAGGCAAGCCAACTCGAACAAGAACTCGGACGAATAGCCGACGCCATGGCAAAGAACATCTCGCGGGCAGGTTATTCCCTCGATGCCATCAACCAACTGCAAAACAACCCATTTGGGCCTGTAACGCCGGCCAACCTGGCGGTCACCGATTGCATTCTGTTCAGTTATGACATCGACGCCCCAAATAACACGCCAGGCGTCATCGACGTCAACAATGGCGGTAACAACGTTACTACCGAACTTATGGGGTATCGCTTTGACCGTTTGGCTCACGCCGTTGAAACCCGCGCTGGCAATCTGGGTTGCGCTGACACCGGCTGGCAGGATCTAACGGACCCTGGTTTTCTCGTCATCGATAATCTGACCATACAACGCCAACAAAGCAATGCCGGCAATATTCCCTATAATGGCCAGTTCCTTTCTATTTTGAGACGCAACGCTGTGATCACTTTGTCCGGTTGCCTGCGTCAACCAGGCGGGGGCACTGCCACCTGTCGTGACCAAAACAACAACCCCATTGCCACCATGCGCACCGTCAGCCGGGTTGCGGTAATCGAAAACGCTGAATGGTTGCTGACCGCCCAGGCTCCGCCGGCACAATAATACAAAACATCGAGGAATCTTTTATGGACACCGCCATGAAATTCAAACAAACCGGTATGACCACCTTAACTACCAGCATCATGCTACTTACCGGGGTTACCATGATTTCCCTGTTCGGCGCACGCGCATCCATTAATGAGCAGCGTATCGCCTTGAATCAATATGTTGGCGAAAACGCACTGGAACAAGCCAAACAGAAACTTGCCACTGCCCTGGACACGCTTAACACACCAGCCGCTCTAATGGCTTTGGATAACTCCCCTCAAGACACGGATCAAACCGTTGGCGTCATCAACACAGGCAATGGCCTGATCTACGAAGCCAACGGCAGTTGGGGCAAGCTATCTGTTACCGCCACCGGCTCTGACGCCAATAATCGGATCTCCCGTAGCGTTCGCCAATCATCTTTATTCCTGACCGGTATGGCATTTAATGGCTTGCCCGCTCCCATGGTCGTGCGCGGCAAAGTTGATGTTGACGCCACTTCCGGCTCGACCATTGGCAATAACGGTCACGGCATGATGGGCGGCGGCTCTATGGGTGGAGGTATTGGCAGCAACACGGGCGACCATGGGTTGGTTTTTGGCACGCAAGCCCGCGGTTATACCGACTGGGTCTCCACTGGAATGGACGCAATGCGTTCCGCGGCAATGGGTAATATGACGCAAGCCCAGTTTTTTAATTATATGTTTGGATTTAGCCAGTCAGATCTGACCAACACCAGCTCGTCGGTCTACCAACACACAGTAACTTTCAACGGCGGGACCGGCGAATGCGAACCCAACATCAATCAGTTATTAGCCAACGCCAACAATGCCAGCACTACCGATCCTGAGAAATTCATTGTCTATATCAATTGTCCCAATGCCCGGGAAATCGAACTGGAAGGCGAACGCGGCAGCGGCCTGATAGGTAGTGATAGTAATCCCGTCATTGTTATCGTCAACGGCAACGTCAATGAAATGGAAGATATCACAATCAATGGGCTGCTTTACGTCACTGGCAGCCTGGCGGGTGAGAACGAGCATGCAAACCCGAACAATGGTGATGGTCGCCGTGGACACTCCGGTGACCCGGAAACAGGGCTGGTCAACGGCGCCATGATCATCGCTGGTGACCTGAATTGGCGGAACAACTACGAACACCGAATCAATACGTTTTACGATGAAGTAATCCTGAACAATCTGGGCTCGATGTTAGGCGCTGGCTTTGTTGACGTCCCCGGCTCCTGGACTGACTTATAAAGGTAGACATTATGCAGTCAATGCACGCACAACAAGGATTCTCTCTCATTGAAGTCATGGTGGCGGTATTGGTGCTGTCTGTGGGCCTGACCGGACTAGCCAGCTTCCAAAACTATATTATCCAGTCTAACAATCTGGCGCGCGACAGAAATGCCGCATTGAGCCTGGCCCGCGAACAGGTGGAAACTGTGCGCCTCCAGGCAATCAACAACTTCAATGCTATACAAACAAACTCGACAACCAACAGTACAGTGTATATTGGTGCAAGCGGCAAGACCGCGGGAACCGACAACGCCTACAGCAGTTTCCGAGTCTCCAGCAGTATCACGCAACCCAATATCAATACACCAGCGGGCCCCGCCCCCAACCCTGATCTGATCCAGGTTGGTGTATCGGTTGAGTGGGAAGATCGGGGTGACAAAACCGGCGGCAAAACACGCTTGCCTTTGACTGCCACCATAGCCAGGCCTGATCCTGCGGCGGACGTACTGCAATTAACCAACATTTCGACCCCATTGGCGCTAACTACGCCTGTTTGCCCGCCTGGCAATGGCTTCTGTAATTAAAACAGCAGGAAGAGAAAACGTTACGTAATACCGAAGACCAGATTGACATACCAGGAGTGATTAAAGCCTTCCGCGATTTCTAAGGTCACTCCTGGGTAGCTGGCAGGCGTAGCGCCCGCGGCAGGGAAAAAATAACGTTCTCCTCTTTCCCTGATAACTCCTGAGCGGGTTCGCCACCAAGGATACACAGGCGCTCGATCACCGCCTGTACCAAAACTTCGGGCGCGGATGCCCCTGCAGTCACCCCAACAGAAGATTTATCGACCAACCAAGATGGATCAATCTGTTCGGCGTTATCGATCAAGTAAGCGGACACGCCGCAATTCTGTGCCAACTCACGCAATCGATTGGAGTTGGAGCTATTGACTGAACCCACGACCAGAACTACGTCAGCTTGGGTACTCAACTCTTTTACTGCATCCTGACGATTCTGAGTGGCATAGCAAATATCATCATTACGCGGAGCAACTATCGCGGGAAAACGTTGCTTGAGCGCGGCGATAATCTGCTGGGTGTCATCCATGGACAGGGTTGTCTGGGTAACATAGGCAATATTATTGGCCTGCCGAACAGACAGCGCCCAGACATCTTCTGGTTTCTCCACCAGATAAATACCACCGACGCCCTCTCCTTCCACATACTGCCCCATGGTTCCCTCGACTTCCGGGTGACCGGCATGACCGATCAAAATACACTCCCTACCCTCGCGACTATGGCGAGCAACCTCCAGATGCACCTTGGTCACCAGGGGACAAGTCGCATCGAATACCTGCAACCCTCTTTGCTGGGCAATATGGCGTACAGCCTGGGAAACACCATGGGCGCTAAAGATTACGGTCGCCCCATCGGGAACCTGATCCAGCTCGTCGACAAACACCGCACCCTTGGCTTTCAAACCGTCGACAACAAAACGATTGTGCACCACCTCATGGCGCACATAGATCGGCGCCCCAAGCAACTCCAGGGCCCGCTCGACAATTTCGATAGCGCGATTGACGCCTGCACAGAACCCACGCGGATTGGCCAAGAGAACTTGCATAAGTCACCTATTCAGGGGGAGCAGAGGGCTTAATTCTAGCAAGTAGGGGGGATAATGTCGCTGTCGGGGCGGATCTCCCCGCCCCGAAACAGCCAGGAACTTATAAGGGTTGGGAAACCTTAAGAATTTCCACGTCAAAGAAGATGGCCTGACCGGCCAGGGGATGGTTCAGATCGACTACCACCGTATCATCATGTACCTCAACCACGGTACCAGGCACTTCGTCACCAGAAGGGGTGGTAAAACCGATGATCTGTCCCGGCTCCAGGTCCATATCCGGTGCGAATTCACTACGCACCAGCGGATGTACATTGTCGGGGTCCACCAGACCATAGGCCTGCTCAGGCTGCAGATGAAAACTGCGGCTTTCGCCAGTCTTCATACCAACCAGTAGACGCTCCAGTGACTCCAGCAAAGTGCCGTCTCCAATCACCAGACGCAAAGGCTCACTACCACGACTACCTTCAACCACGGTACCGTCACTCAGACTGATACAAAACTGCATGACAACTTCGCTACCCTGCCGAATAACTGGATTCCCATTATTATAAAAATATATGTCACGGGTTTTCAGACTACTATTCATAATTACTTCCTTCCCTCTCACCACTAAAATTTGTGCGTCAGCGCCCAATCCGATTTAGGCGTGGAAATAATGCCTCCAGAACCAGCATTACCATACCTGCCGAGATCGCCATATCAGCGATATTGAAGGCAGGCCAATGCCATTGCTGGTAATACAGATCCAGAAAATCGACCACATACCCCAACCAGAGCCGATCCCAGGCGTTCCCCAACGCACCCCCCAGAACTAATGTCAACGCGACCGCCGACCAAACCTGCTGCCGCTCGAGGCGGCGCAACCATACCACAATACCCACACTAACGGCAATGGCAATCAAGGTGAAAAACCAGCGTTGCCAGCCTCCGGCGTGGGCTAGAAAACTAAACGCTGCGCCGGTATTGTGCATTAGAGTTAAATTAAAGAACGGAAAAACCGGCATCGGTGAATGCAACACCAGGGTTTGACTGGCGAAAATTTTACTGGCCTGATCGAGGACCAGAACCAAAACCGATAGCCATAACCACTTCAACAACGCATCCCCCTCGACACCTGCGCGGCTGGGGACTTTACGGAGTCAATCCCCAAGACTCCGCGACCCAGCGCACAATAATGGCTTTATACTCAATCTAATCTCGCGCACCCGCCGTAAAGGACGCGCACTTTATCGGAGCCCTTCACTTTAACTTTAGGCCCATTTAGGCAAACTGTCTCACCTCGCCGGCCCCCGCGACATTCTCTGCACAACGACCACACAAGCTGGGATGATCACTATTTACCCCAACATCTTCCCGTCGGTGCCAGCAACGAGGACACTTGGCGTGGGCCGATGGACGCGCTGCTATCCAAACACCCGGCAAGGCACTCGCTTGCGTCTCCGCCGGTCGCTGTGCCGCCGGATGAACCCGTGCCTCGCTGGTGATAAAAATAAACCGCAGCTCGTCAGCAAAGACTGACAAAGCGGCCAGAAGTTCATCATCCAGATAGAGATCCACCTCCGCCTCCAGGCCCGCGCCAATCTGATCGGCATTGCGCATCCCTTCCAGCACCTTGCTCACCTCGTCGCGCACGGCCATCACCTGGTCCCANNATCGCCGTCTGGGCCGAGCGTCGCGCCAGACTGCCCTTCTGACAGGTATATTGCCGGTCTTTTATGACATCCAGATAAAACCCGCCCAACTCCACCACACAAAAATTCAACACCTTCTGGTAAATCTGATGGAACTCGAATTTGTCGTAGGCCTCGATCAGGCGCTGCTGCAGCGTTTGTGCCTGCATCACCACCCAGCGATCCAGGGCCAGCATCTCATCGGGTTTGACCTGATGGGCGGCGGGATCAAAATCGTGGATGTTCGAGAGCAGAAAACGTGCCGTGTTACGCATACGTCGATA
>DKAX01000187.1 GCA_002450975.1 Proteobacteria bacterium UBA6915 | reverse complement strand
ATTACAAATCAGTTGCTCTACCAACTGAGCTATGCCGGCTTCTTTTTAACTTAGCGATGCCGTCCGTGGCCTGGCGTCAGCACTTACCCAACCACCGGCCCGACCCTCCCTGGCCGGGCGTTCGCCGGGAAAAACGTCCACCGGACCTTTTTCTTCTTCCGGCTCACCCAACTGAGCTATGCCTGCCGGCTTCTTTTTAACTTAGCGATGCCGTCCGTGGCCTGGCGTCAGCACTTACCCAACCACCGGCCCGACCCTCCCTGGCTGGGCGTTCGCCGGGAAAAACGTCCACCGGACCTTTTTCTTCTTCCGACTCACCGATCTGAGCTATTGCCGGATAGTGTAAATAAAAAGCCCGCAGTCAGAAACATCTGGCTGCGGGCTCCGTGAATAATACCGCGATCAAAAACTAATTCTTATTACGTACCCGAACAACAACGTCGACACCGACAGTCTCAACCTGATCAGACAAGGCCGGTACGGACCCAATTTGCAGCATCCCACCGTGCAAATCTTCCAACTTACCGGTATCTACATTGAAAATATGGTGATGATCCGATGTATTGGAATCGTAAAATACCTTACTGGGATCCACGATAACTTCCCGAACCAATCCTTTACGAGCAAACAATCCCAAGGTGTTATAAACCGTTGCCTTGGATACGACCGCCCGCTCACGATTTACATCGTCCAATACCTGGTCAGCCGACAAATGCTGATGCCTTGCCAACAAGACTTCCGCGATTTTCACTCTTTGTTGTGTCGGAGTAACATCATGATTTACCAGCAAATCAACAATTTGCGATTTGGTTTTGATATTACTTTCCATTGACTCCATGGTATTTACACGTTCTGAATCAAACATTTCCCCAACCCTTTTTCCTTACTGCTACCCACTTTAAGACTCACCCTAATACACTTGGCCATGTCTATAGTTACGTAGCAAGACTACCCTTGAATCCTTTATTTTTCAATCCCTATTACAAGAAAAATTAACGGAAGCTTAACAGGGGACAATATTTTGACGGTTTTATGCTTTGATTTGATAGGGTAATGGGTCAACGACCGGCTGCCGATCCAATATCAAATCGGCAGCCAAACGCGCTGAGCAGAGCCCCATGACAACGCCATTTCGAAAGTGACCTGCGTTGACGAATAATCCGTCCACTGCAGGGTGAGCGCTAATCAGGGGTATGCCTTCGGGAGAACCTGGGCGTAGTCCGGCCCAATGTCGTTCAATGGGATAATTCGCCAGCTCAGGTACGACCTTCAACGCTACCGAGTGTAATTCTTCCAGAGACTGGTTTGTCGTCGATTTATCAAATCCGACATGCTCCATGGTACTGCCAACCAGAATCCGACCATCCTGCCTTGGTATCAAATAGCGCCCCTGGTACAAAACAATACGCGACAAAACACCGGGCTCTGCCTTAAATAGCAACATCTGACCCCGTACTGGCACGATCTCCGTCCGTATGCCCAAATCCCCGAGCAGTCCGCCGGACCATGCGCCACTGGCTACCACTACAGAATTCGCATTAATCCGGCCATGGCCGGCTAGGCGCAGGCCCGTTAATTTACCGGCGTCGGTATAAAAACCGCTGACCTCAACGTATTCCGATAAATTCACGCCCAGTTTTTCCAGTTGCACCCGCAGGGCTTTCAGTAGACGGGGATTTCTAACTTGGGCCACCTGAGGCATCCACAGTGCCGGCTCTGAACTAACCGCCGGTGAAATGCCCGATTCCAGCCCGAGCAACGGCTTTCCCACAACCGGGACCATTTCTCGCTTGAACTGTTGTGCCCAGGTCGACGCCCTTGAAATTTCTTCCGCCATAGACAACATCAACATACCCGATGGCTGCCACTGAGGATCAATACCACTTTGCAGACTTAACTGCTCACAGAATTGTTGATAGTGGTCTTGGCTCCAACAGGCCAAAATATTAACAGGATCTGGATAGCGCCAAGGGTAAAGAGGGGAGAGAATACCGCCGCCGGCCCAGGAAGACTCCTGACCAATAGCCTGTTTTTCCAACACGGTTACCTTGGCACCGGCATTGGCCAGCTCCCAGGCTGTCAACAAGCCGGAGAGCCCACCACCAATCACGTAGATATCACTCATTCCAGGACCATCCTTTGCGCCAACCCAGCCAAGCCTCGCTGGGTGCACTTAAGCCCGGCCAGACGATTGGCAAAGTTCAGCCTGGCCGGCACAGCCATCGGAAGACTGGCGGCATGCAAATAACCGGCAATAAAGGTATCACCCGCGGCCAGGGTATCCACGACTTCAATGGTTTCTCCGGAAACAAAGGTCACACCAACGCCCTTTTGATAGACATAGGCACCCTGCCCTCCCCAAGTACAGATGAGCTCCTGGGCAATACCGTACAGGCGGGCCTGATCCTCCAGGAATTCCCCCGCCTGCTCGTAGCCCGCCTTGAGGCAGTAGGGCCTGGAAAAGAAAATGACATCAGCCTGGGCCATCGCCGCTTCAATGCCGGGACGAACCTTCTCCACCTCTAGCGATATTTTGATATGTGGTACGGCCTGCCTTACTCTATCCATCATGCACACTAACTCGTCAGGGTTTCTGCCTTCAAAATGAACCCAGTCAAAATTCTGTGTTTCCACAGCGTTGAAATCCGTCGCCATCAATTCGGGTAAGTCCCGATAATGAATGATCGTACGAGAGCCATTGCGCCGATTCAGCGTTATATATGAAACAGGGGTTACCTTGCCCTGCAAACGTCGCGCATATTGGAACTCTATGCCCTGTCCGATCATAAATCTTTCAATAAATTGAGCTGCGTCATCCGTCGCCAAGGTCCCAGCCCAGTGACATTCATGACCGAACTGGCGCAGAACCGACAGCATATTCAAGGCGTTACCGCCTGTGCGCCTGTCCTGAGCAAGGGCTCGAATCTCCGCGTCCTCTTGCGGATAACCATCAACCTCATTGATCACATCCAAGACAGCAACCCCAACGGCCAGAACCCGCATACCGTTCTAGCTCCTGACTGGCTTGGACTTTAATGCCGAAAGCGGAATATAGACACTAAAGGCGTCCAGTATGAGCCAGATGACCACCAGGGTCGAAAAATAGACCCAGCTTTCTTTCAGATAGGTAAGATAGCCAAACAGGACAACATCCCAAACGTAAAAAAAATAAAACAACACAATGATAATCGGGTGGGCACAGGCTCGTTTACCACAGTGCTGACACACCAAGATAAACCATTTGGCAGCCTTATACCGATCCCAGTAACCATAAACGGCCTCTTTACAATGGGGGCAGGGGAATTGACTCATTCTAAAACCTTCATACCAGGCAAAACCAGCGTGGATGTTAACATGCGCCCTTTCCGTGCCCAACGCTGTTTTGCCAGCGGGGCAACTGGTTTAAAATAGCCTGCTTCCAACAAAACCTAGGGCAGCGCCATGTTAATAACCCTCTCCGCTGAACGACTGCGTCTGGCTACATTTACCCTCCTGCTGGTCTTGGTGGCCGGCTGTGATGGCAACACAGACTTGATGAAACAGACCCTGGATGGCAATCTGGCTGAGGTTGAAACATTACTGGCCAAGGGTATACCGGTAGATGAGCGCAATAATTACGGTTGGACAGCCCTGATGCACGCGGCCCGAGCCGGGGACCTGGCGATGACAGACCTGCTGCTGGACAAGGGCGCTGACATCAACGCCGTTGACCAGTCCGGCTGGAACGCCCTAATGCGTGCCACCTTAAAGGGCAAACCACAGATCGCCAAACGCTTGATTGAACGTGGCGCTGACCTGAATCATATAGATAACAATGGTTGGAATGCCCTCTTCTGGGCCATCAACCGCGGCCAAACCGAGGTTGCGGAAATATTGGTGCACGCAGGTATCGATCTCACGCATAAAGACGGCAACAATCGGACGGCCCTAAGCCTGGCCCACGTGGAAGACGAGCCCGCCATTGCCGAACTGCTAAAAAAAGCTGGCGCCACTTATTAAAATTGGAGAAAGTCGCTATGAAACCGAGTTTTGCCGTTCAATCAGTCCTGATCGTGATTCTGTTCACGCTGATCAGTTGTGGCGGTTCAGGCGGTACCGGCAAGGCCGCCTATTATGTCGTCGACGGCAACCCCACCAATGCCGGCGGCAAGGCATTTATCGACAATCGACAGTATGCCAAAAAAGCCAATACAGAAAGCCTGCGCGACGACGGTATACATGATCATGAAAACCCAGCCATTGAAACCCTGCAGGAACCGGAAAAGGCCCTGGGCAAATTTCCATACGACAGACGCGGAGGTGTAGACTGGGTGCAAGCCATCAACAAAGGGGAAATCAAGCCACGGGAAGGGCTCAATGCGACGGACTATCAACTGGTTATGGATATGAATATTTTATTCACTGACACTGGTGACATGCCCCATATTCTTTTTCCACACAAGCAACATACTCAGTGGCTCGACTGCAGCAACTGCCATCCGAAGATTTTCACCCCGCAAAAAGGCTCGAACAATATATCCATGGATGGCATATTGGCCGGAGAACATTGCGGACGCTGCCATGACAAGGTTGCCTTCTCACTATGGATTTGCGAACGCTGCCATAACACGCCGCATGCCGGCTCTGGTCCGGCGTGGTGGGATCAAAACAAACAGAACTAGTCGAATAAAAGTAACTAGTTTACACCCAGTTTCTTCAAACTGGCCTGGCGCAGAATGTTGACGATTTCAGCATAACCTTTATTGCCGGCGACCAAAAAAGCGGTTTGATGATCGTCATCCTCCAAATCCGGATCTGCACCCAAGGAGAGCAGGAGGTTGACCGTCTCTTCTCGACCAAAAGCCGCGGCCGCCATCAAAGGCGTGCGCTTTTTATAGCTGGTGGCATTTACGTCAATGCCATAGCTGATCAAGTCCTTGACAATGGCACTGTGCCCCATACCCGCCGCCAGCACTAAAACCTCCCCCCCACGATCGGTAAACATAACCGGATCATGATTGAGCAGGGCACGCACAGTATCGTCATGCTGAAAAAAAACCGCATTGGTCAACGCCGACCCCCCAGAGAGATCCTCCTCTTTCGGATCTGCGCCATTTTTTAGCAACAATTGAACAATCGGCGTGTGACCACTTGTGGCAGCAATAATCAAGGCGTTATTACCAGCCTCGTCGCGGATAGAAACATCCGCGCCATTTTCAAGCAATACCTGAACCGTTGATACCTGACCGGAAGTTGCAGCGTACATCAAGGCGGTTCGGCGCAACCGGCTTACCTCATTGACATCGACGCCCCGTTCGACCAACGCCGATACCGCCGCAGTGTCACCATTAGCGGCAGCCTTCATCAACTGACTGGGGCGGTCCCCACTGCAGCCTGACAACAAAGCCGACGACACAATGGACAGCAAGAAAATGAGAGGCGTAATTACCCGACTCACGCCAGACATCCTTACCGGCAACCACATATCCATCAACGTTTCATTGAATCGAAAAAGTCGGAATTATTCTTAGTGGCCTTCAATTTATCCAACATGAACTCCATGGCCGCCAGTTCATCCATTGGATGGAGCAGTTTGCGCAGAATCCACATCATCTGCAGTTCATCCGGTTTGATCAGCAACTCTTCGCGACGCGTGCCAGAGCGGTTGATATTAATGGCCGGATAGATACGTTTTTCAGCGATACGGCGATCCAGATGAATCTCCATATTACCGGTACCCTTGAACTCCTCATAAATCACATCGTCCATGCGTGACCCGGTATCGACCAGAGCTGTGGCAATAATTGTAAGACTTCCGCCCTCTTCGATATTACGCGCTGCACCGAAGAAGCGTTTAGGCCTTTGCAGGGCATTGGCGTCCACACCACCGGTCAGAACCTTACCCGACGAGGGGACAACTGTGTTGTAGGCGCGCCCCAGACGGGTGATGGAATCGAGCAGTATGACCACATCTCGTTTATGCTCGACCAGACGCTTAGCCTTCTCGATCACCATTTCGGCCACCTGCACATGGCGACTGGCCGGCTCATCAAAGGTACTGGAGATTACCTCCCCGCGCACGGAGCGGGCCATCTCGGTCACCTCTTCAGGGCGCTCATCGATCAACAGCACGATCAAGTGACACTCGGGGTAACGATTGGCGATGGATTGGGCGATGTTCTGCAACATCATGGTCTTGCCCGATTTTGGTGGAGAAACAATCAAGCCGCGCTGCCCCTTGCCAATGGGTGCTGCCAGATCAATCACGCGAGCAGTGATATCTTCGGTGCTGCCATTGCCTTGTTCCAGGGTCAGACGGTCGTTGGCAAATAAGGGGGTAAGATTTTCGAACAGGACCTTGTTTTTGGCGTTTTCCGGTGAGTCAAAGTTGATGTCATTAACCTTGAGCAGGGCAAAATAGCGTTCTCCATCCTTGGGGGGCCGGATCTTACCGGAAATGGTATCGCCGGTGCGCAGATTAAATCGCCTGATCTGGCTGGGGGAGACATAGATATCATCCGGGCCGGCCAGGTAGGAGCTGTCAGCGGATCGAAGAAAGCCGAAACCGTCCTGCAATATCTCCAGTACACCGTCACCGGATATGTCCTCACCATTCTTGGCCAGGGCCTTGAGTATGGCGAAAATGACATCCTGTTTACGCGCCCGGGACATCCCTTCGATACCGATAGACTGGGCAATGTCCAGCAATTCAGACGCAGGTTTTTTCTTTAGCTCTGTTAGATTCATAACGTAGACTTTCTTCGATCTGGAAATTGTAACTGTGATTGATGTGATTTTGACTGGGCCGGAATCGGTCCAGGATAAAGCGTTTCAGAGGGATTTGTACTGAATGCTTTGTTATTGTACTAACAAACTAGCACGGTAACGCTTATCCGTCCAGCCCTCGGGGGCCGTTCATGGCCCCCGCGAGAAAATATTTTATAAATTGCTGTCGATAAAGGCGGTTAACTGGGACTTGGAAACGGCCCCGACCTTGGTCGCCTCGACATTGCCGCCTTTAAATAGCATCAAAGTAGGGATACCACGGATACCGTATTTGGGCGGGGTGGAGGGATTTTCGTCAATATTAAGCTTGGCGATCTTCACTTTGCCCGCATAGTCACCGGCGATTTCATCAAGAATGGGGGCAATCATCTTACAGGGGCCACACCACTCGGCCCAGTAGTCAACCAAAACTGGGATATCTGACTTAATCACCTCTTGTTCGAAGGAATCGTCGGTTACATAGACAATATTTCCGCTCACTGAGTCGCCTCCACAGGCATTTAGCCTTTAAAATTCAGGGAAATTGAGAACATAGGGTCAATTTTCTAAGATTCAACCATTTGAGCCTAAAAAGCCGCATAATTCAAGCCCATAGTCCATAAGAACCTGTTATCCTATTGCCCCTATGAGCAATACGCATCTGACGGACACCGCTTTTAAACAGTTTGACTTACCATCAACGCTGCTCCAGGGCATTGAAGAAATCGGATTTACGTTTTGCACGCCGATCCAAGCCCTGTCTCTACCCAAGACGCTGAGTGGAATAGATATTATGGGCCAGGCGCAGACCGGTACCGGTAAAACCGCCGCCTTTCTAATCTCCGTAATCCATCAGCTGTTGACGAAACCCAAGTTATACGACAAGCCCGGAGTCCATCCGCGGGCCCTGATTCTCGCCCCCACCCGTGAACTGGCTATACAAATCCACAAAGAAGCCGAGGCGCTGGGTAAATATACCGGGCTGCGCTTTGTTCTGGTCTACGGGGGGGCCAACTATGACAAGCAACGCAATGCCATTGCCGAAGGCGTTGACATCCTGATCGGCACCCCAGGGCGCCTTATCGACTACTTCAAGCAACAACTGTTTTCCCTACGCGGCATCCAGTCCGTCGTCCTGGACGAGGCCGATCGCATGCT